>JAIXVO010000801.1 GCA_027482985.1 Cyanobacteriota bacterium | reverse complement strand
TAAACAGAACGCCACCTGATAATTCAAGACCTGCCCTGCCCCCGTGCCCAGCATGATTAGAGAGGCGGCAATGAGCAAAGTATAATCAACGATCGCCGCCAGTTTGGGTGTGAAGCGATCGGCAAACCAGCCAAAGAAGGGGCGACCTAAACCGTTGAAGACGGCAAACAGTGAGACATTCCAGGCAATCACGGACTTATCCAGTTGGACAATTTCTTCTGCCACCTGCCGCGCAATGCCAATCGCGGCCAGCCCCACAAAAGTGCCAATAATAAAGCAAGTCCACAGGCCCCAAAAGTTAGAAGATTGCAACATGGGGGTCGAATGACCTGCCACCAGGGTTTGTTGGCGGCTGTTCGGTTGCCAACCACGGGGTTGCCAGCCAGCCGGAGGATATTGCATCACCAGCGCGATTGCCAGCATCAACAGCGTAAACACAGTACCAAACAGGATCAGCGTGGTGCGCCAACCGTCCGGTGCATAGGTTTTAATCAGCTGACTGGCTAAGGGAGCCGTCACTAGTGGCGAGAGGCCAAAGCCAATCACCGTTGTGCCAACCGCAAGCCCTTTTTGATCCGGGAACCATTTGGCAATCACGGCCAGAGGCACCCCATACACAATACCCACGCCAGCCCCCGCGATCGCGCCATAGGTGACCATCATCGCGCCAATGTTTTGCACAAAACCAGAAGCCACATAGCCAATCCCCATAATGATGGCACCGATCGCAATGATGCGACGCGGGCCAAAGCGTTCGATGTTATAACCCGTGATCGGCATTAAGATCGAGAAGACGACCAGCAAAATGGTAAAGGGCAGCAAACTGTCCGTCGCACTGGACTGAAAACTTTCCTGCACTGGGGTTCTAAAAATGGTCCAGGAATAAGCCGTGCCCAAGCACAGCAACACGATAATGCCCAAAGGGACTAAAAGCCATCTACCTTTTTCGGCAGGGAGTCCTAAAATTTTGACCTCATTCATAGCTGGTTCCAAACCTGTCGGGTGCGGTGAAAGCAAAACCTCAGACCCATGCGGGGGCTGACATAGGGGTGCGGGTTTTTAATTTTATGATTTTTGGCAACTGCTTTGCAGGGGGTTGGCACTTTGTACCATTACTTTTTACCAGCCACTGCATTGATAATTTTGATGCAGCCAATTGAGGGAATCATCGCCTTCACCTGGCAAATCCCGAATCGCCTCTGACTCAACTTTGCAGCCGGCAGTTAAGCATCTGTCCAGTGGTTCCACTGTCCGTTCAGTCAGGCTGGAACCACCGTTGCGAGATGGGATTGAGAAGGTTGCGATCGCACCGCCCAAAGCTGATTAAAACCTCAGAAAAATCTGACAGTCTGATCATTAAATTGGAATTTTGAGGGACTTCCTCATCGACGGTGCACCCTCAACAGACTAAATTGAGAATCACTTTGTAACTTTGTGAATCACCTCAATCTAGAGCTGATTGAGCCGCATGAGTCCGCCGTTGAGAACTACCCCAACCGCATAGGAGGGGCGATTTCCCCACCAATCCGCCCTGTCACTCATTTTGTCTGCCAGCCCAAAGGCCCTAGGGAACACTGGCAGTTTCGGCACTGGGACAGTTGCAGTCAGTTCACATCAGTGTTAAGGCTATGATTTAATCCCAGATAGACTGCCCAAATGCGCCACCCTGACCTGCCAGCCCTAGCCTTATGAAGATTTTGATCTTGGACGCTGACCAATTTAGCAGTGCTTTACTAACCAAGACTTTGAGCAGTTACGCCTACAGCGTAGACGTAGCCACCCACCAGAGCGCAGGACTGAGTCTGACGAAAGCTTACACCTACGACCTGATCATCGCCGCTGTGACCTTACCCCATGGCGATGGGATCGAATTTTGTCAGCACCTCCGGGCGCAGGGCAAAAGCACCCCGGTGTTATTGCTCACTGCCGAACAGACCCGCGATCGCATGGCAGGGGCGCTGGATGCCGGCGCGGACGATTACGTCACCAAGCCGCTCGATTTGGTAGAAGTCATGGCACGAGTGCGAGCCTTGCTACGCCGCAAAGATCTGTCCCTGGTGCCGCCCGCCATGACCTGGGGCGACCTGTGCCTCAACCCCGTGGTGCCAGAAGTCACTTATCGTGGGCACCTGTTAACCTTAACGCCAAAGGAATATGGGTTACTCGAACTGTTCTTACAAAACCCACAACGGGTCTTTAGTCGGAGTGCCATTCTCGATCGCATTTGGCCTGCGGATGTCTCTCCGATGGAAGGCACCGTCACCAATCACATTAAAGAATTGCGGCAGAAACTGAAAGCAGTCGGCATGACAACCGACCTGATCGAAACCGTTTATGGTCTGGGCTACCGCCTCAACCCCCCCCCGCTTGCGCTGGCTCCTGAGTTGCCGTCCCGCTCTCCTGCCACCGCACTCCCTGCCACCCAGCCCATCATGCCAGCAGCTTTCCCCCAAACCACCCGCGTCATGATCGTAGATGCCGATCGCGCCACCCTGGAAGCTGTGCATTATCTCCTGTGTCCCTGGGGCATTGAAGTGACCCGACTCCATCAGCCTGAAACATTTTGGCGAGTGCTCCCGCAAGCCCAGCCGCAGTTGTTAATCCTGAACTTAGAACTGCTGACTTTTAATAGTTTGCACCTGTGTCATCAAATTCGCCAGGATCCAGTCTGGGGCGATTTACCGATTCTGGCGATGACAGCACACCACGATCCAGAGTCAGTGCAACGCCTGTTTGCCAGTGGGGTGGATGATTTTGTGAGTCAGCCCCTGGTGGGACCAGAATTGGTCACACGGGTGATTAGTCGCCTGGAACGAGTCCGCTGGCAACAACAGCTCGATCGCCGTCTCCCCACTCAGTTGCCACCCGTGCCCCCGCCGATTACCCCCGTGACTGGGCCCAATCCAGTGCTTGAAGCCGCAGGCAAGTCCGCTGTTTACGCCAATATTTTGTTAGTGGATGATCAACCCAACAACTTGAGAGTGCTATCGGCAATTTTGGCTGGGCATGGGTATAAAGTCCGGAAAGCGAGCAATGGTGAGGATGCGCTGGAGGCGATCGCCTCGCAACCCCCCAATCTGATCTTGCTAGATATCAAAATGCCCGGCATGAATGGGTATGAAGTCTGTGCGGCCCTCCAAACCAACGTCGCCACCCGCACCATCCCAGTACTTTTTTTGAGTGCCCTGGATGATCCAGCAGACAAGATGAAAGCGTTTACGGTAGGGGGAGCTGATTACATCACCAAACCGTTCCAGGCTGAGGAAGTGTTAGCCCGGATCAAGTACCAGCTGATCTTGCAGCAACAACAGCGTCAATTAACAATCCGCAATGAACAGTTACTCACGGTGCGCACCGCTTTACAGGAAAGTGAAGCCCAATTTCGGCATGCCTTTGCCGCCTTAACCGTGGGGGTAGGCTGGGTGGGGAGCGCAGATCGCTGGCTCAAAGTGAATCCCGCCCTCTGCCACAGGCTGGGGTATAGTGCCACCGAGTTACTGACTATCCCAATCACGGCAATCATTGAGCCGGTTGATCAACCACTGTGGCAACAACAGTTACAGCAAATCTGGCAGGCAACCATCCTAACCAGTCAACTGAAGTTGCGGTGGCAGGTCAAGGGCGATCGCACGGCGCTGGTGCAGGTCAACTTAACGCTGGTGCAGGACAGTGAGCAACAACCGCTGTATGTGTTGGTGCAGTGCCAACCGCTGAGCGATCGCCACTTCTCGCCCCCGGCATCCAGCTGATCGCTGGAAGTGCAACTTTTCAATTATTTACAATCGAGAAATATAACTTCATTATTTTCCCTGCCTACCTTTTTAAACCAATAGCTGTGCTGGATCTGGGGAAGGTTTAAGCCATCCCGCCAGCCTCGACTGGATCTGGGTTGAGTGTCCGCTGCCCTGGATCAATCCGTCGCCTGCCGCTTGCCCACCGCTAGCGAGGACAGCTTTGCAGCACTGCGTCGACCTCTCAATCCATGATTCATCCCCTGTCGGATTCCGCTCCCCGTATGCCCCCATCTGTTGCGCACGATCGCGAATTTCAACGGCCGCGAGCGCTCTCTCGCTCCTGTTGTTTCATCGTCCTGGCGATCGGGGCGGGGGGGCTAGGCGGGTGGCTATTCCACATCCCCTGGCTGACCACGATCGGCCCCGGACTCCCGACGATGAAAGTCAACACGGCGCTCTGTCTGATGTTAGCTGGGAGTGCTTTAAGGGGATGGCACCAGGCACAACAGCCCACCGCCCGCAATGGGTTCCATTGGCATGCCTATGTCTGGGGTGCTATCTGGAGTCTGCTGGCGATCGCGACGCTCACCCTGGGGGAGTTTATCTTAAACCGGAATCTGGGCATTGGGCAGCTGGTGTTACTGCAACCCGAACCTGTCGGCAGTGTAGCGCTGGCGGGGCAGATGGCACCCAACACCGCGATCGCCCTGCTCAGTGCGGGGATGAGTCTGCTCTGCCTGCATCTGCGTCGTCCTCACATTCGGCTGGCGCAGGGCTGGGCTGGGCTGGTGTGGGTGATCAGCCTGGTGGGGCTAGTCGGGCTGATCTACAATCATCTAGCGTTTTACACATTTGGCTCGAACACGGGCATGTCGCTGCCGACGGCGATCGCCTTACAACTGCTGAGTATTGCGCTGCTGTGTGCGGTGCCGCATCAGGGTTGGATGCCGCTGATCACCAGCAATCGGGTGGGCAGTCTCATGGTGCGGCGCTTACTCCCCCTCGCGATTGGGTTGCCGCTGGTGTTGGGCAGTCTGAATGCGATGCTCAGTCAATTACCCTTCAAGGGGCAAAAAATTGATCTTGCCCTCGATCGCACGTTAGATATTCTCATTTTTACGGGCTTAATTTGCTGGAATGCGCGATCGCTGAATCTGCTCGACTGGCAGCGGCAACAGGCAGAAGCCCAACTGCACCAAACCAATCTTCACTTAGAACAGCAAGTCATCGCCCGGACACTGGATTGGCAACGCCGGGAACACGAATTCCGAGCCATTTTTGAAGCCGAACCAGAGGGGGTCTGGGTCAGTACCGTGGTCGGGGCAGTGACGAAAATCAATCCCGCCGGGCTGATGATGCTGGAAATCGACTCTCTGGAAGCACTGCCCGCTGCCGACTTGTTACCATTCCTCGCGCCAGCCGATCGCGCCCCCTGGCTCGACTGGCTGCAACAAGTGGCAGCAGGGCAGTCCGGTGTGTTTGCATTCCAGCTCATTGGGCGGCGGGGCACTCGCCGCTGGGTGGAAGCGCACGCCGTCCTCCTCCAGTTCCCGGCAACCACCGAACCGCTGATTTTAGCCATCGTTCATGATGTCACTCAGCAGCGACAAGCAGAACTGGCGCTGCGGGAAAGTGAGGCCAAACTGCAACTGTTGATCCAGCATGCCCCCGCCAGTATTGCTATGTTCGATCGCGAGATGCGTTACATTGCCGCCAGTCAGCGTTGGTTAGCCGACTACCGACTGACGGAACATGAGGCAATTCTGGGGCGATCGTACTACGAGGTGATGCCAACCCTGCCAGAACACTGCCTGCTGATCCATCAACGCTGCTTAGCAGGAGCAGTGGAGCGGGGCGAAAATCATTTGTGGTTGTGGGCTGATGGCAGTGAGCAATGGCTCGACTGGGAAATTCGCCCCTGGTACACCGCCACCCAGGAGGTGGGTGGCATCATCATTTTTACGGTGGATGTGACTCAACGCCATCAGGAACGCCAACACCTGCAACAGCTGAATCAGGATCTGGAACAGCAGGTGGTCGGTCATACACAAGACTTGATTGTGAGTTATCACCGCCTGCAAGAAGAACTGGCTTACCGCCAACAGGCCGAGTTCCAGTTGCAGCAAAGCGTCATGTTCCAAACAGCGGTGCTGAACAGCGCCCAGTACAGCATTATTTCCACCACGATCGACGGCACCATTAGCAGCTTCAACCACGGAGCAGAGGTCATGTTGGGCTATCAGGCCAGCGACATGGTGGGACAAACGACCCCAGTTGGAATCCACGATCGCGACGAGGTCATCGCGCGGGCAGCAGCACTCTCGCAAGAATTGGGAGAACCGATTGCACCAGGGTTTGAAGTGTTTGTGGCGAAAGCCCGCCGGGGTGAAGCGGAGGAGCAAGAGTGGACATATATTCGCCGGGATGGGTCGCGGTTGGCCGTGCGGCTCTCAGTGACGGCGTTATACGACGAGCAGGGGCAGATCGGGGGCTTTGTGGGGATTGCCAGCGACATTACTGAGCGCAAGCAAATAGAAGCAGCCCTCCGCACCAGTGAAGCCCAATTTCGGCACGCCTTTGCCGATGCCTCGATTGGCATGGCGATCATCTCGCTCACCGGACGCTGGCTGCAAATCAATGAGGCCGTTTGCCAAATTGTGGGCTATCCCGCCGCGGAACTCTTGCAGCTCACCTTTCAGGACATCACCCACCCCGACGATTTGGCGGTGGATCTGGGCTATGTGCAGCAGTTACTCAATGGGGAAATTCCCACCTACCAGATGGAGAAGCGCTACTTCCATCAGCAGGGACATATCGTCTGGATCTTGCTCAATGTGTCCCTGGTACGCGATCCACAAGGTCAGCCGTTGCATTTCATTTCCCAGATTCAAAACATTAGCGATCGCAAACGGTACGAAGCCGAGCGGCAACAGATGGAAGCCCAATTGCGGCAGAGCCAAACCGCCCTACTGGAAGCCCAACAAGTGGCTCATTTAGGCAGTTGGGAATTAAATCTGGCGACGGCTAAAATTACCTGGTCAGAGGAAACGTTTCGGATCTTTGGGCTGGATCCCACCACGCCCGAACCCAACTATAACGATCTGTTTGAGCGGATTTATCCTGATGACCATGAGTTATTGCAAACCAGCATTACGCAAACCAGTGCCGATGGCATTCCGTTCACGATTGATCTGCGCATTTACCATACTGATGGCTCAGTCCGGTACATGGAAGCAAAGGGCAAACCCGTACACAATGCCGAGGGTGCCATTGTCGGCTTGTTTGGGACTGCGCTAGATATCACCGATCGCAAACGAGTAGAAGCCGCCCTCCGCCACAGTGAAGCCACCAACCGTGCCTTGATCAGTGCCATTCCCGATTTACTGATTCGGATTCGCGGCGATGGCACCTACCTCGATTTTTTGGCCAACAGCGGCATCAATTTCATCGACCCGCACCAGGTCAAGCACGAGTTGTCGATTTATGACGTGTTGCCCTACAACCAGGCGAAAGAACGACTGGGTTACATTCAGCAAGTCCTGCAAACCCAGGAAATCTTCAATTATGAATATGAATTGGTGGTGCACAACCAAACGCTGTACGAAGAAGCCCGCATTATTCCGATGCAGGAGGATGAAGTCCTGGTGGTGATTCGGGACATTCGCGATCGCAAACTGGCAGAAGCCGCGCTCCGCCTGAGTGAAGAACGCTTGCAGCTGGCTCTAGAAGCCTCTGGAGATGGGCTTTGGGATTGGAACGTGCAAACTGGTGAAACTTATTGCAGTCCACAGTACGTGACGATGCTGGGCTATTCGCCCGCCGAATTAGAAATTACGTTTGCAACCTGGCAAGATTTAGTTCACCCGGAAGATTTGCCCTGGGTGCTGCACCTGCTGACAACACACCTGCAAGATCCCAGCGGCACGCAGTCCTATGCTTACGATTATCGCCTCCGCGCTCGCGACGGCGCGTGGAAATGGGTCGCCACCTACGGCAAAGTTGTCGCGCGCGATCCCCAAGGGTTACCCCTGCGGATGATTGGCACCCACCGGGACATCACCAATCGCAAACAAGCCGAGTTTTTGCTGCAAGAAACAGCCGCTCGGAACTCCGCCACCACCTATATCCTGCAACAAATGCGCCAGACGCTCGATTTGCAGACGATCTTTGCGACCACCACCCAGGAACTACGGCGCACGCTCCAGTGCGATCGCGTGCTGATTTATCGGTTTAACCCCGATTGGAGTGGCGTAGTGGTGGCAGAAGCGGTGGGGCAGGGTTGGCGTTCAGCGATCGCGACCTTAACCAACCCCGCCAGTGCCGTCCCTTGCCTCGACCATGACCAGTGCATCGTGCAGCAGTGGGATAGCCAGCTTCCCACCACCACAGATACCCAGGTGCAAGCCAACCAGGGTGGCATCTTTGCGGCGGGACAACCCTACCTGACTGTGAGTGATATTGCACAAACTGACTTTGATCCGTGCTACCGGGAGTTTTTGCAACAGCTGGAAGTGCGCGCCTATGTCATTGTCCCCATCTTCAGTAATCACAAACTATGGGGCTTGCTGGCTAGTTATGCCAATGCCCAGCCCCGCACCTGGCAAGACAGCGAAGTTCAAGTCGCCAGCCAGATTGCCACCCAATTGGGGATTGCGATCGCCCAGGTAGAACTATTTACCCAGGTGCAGGAGCAATCGCAGGCCTTACAACAAGCCAAAGAAGCCGCGGAAGTAGCGAATCAGGCGAAAAGTATCTTTCTGGCGAATATGAGCCATGAATTACGAACACCTTTGAATGTGATTTTGGGCTTTACCCAGTTACTTCGCCGCGACCCCGCCCTCACCGCCGAGCAACAAGCCACAATGCACCTAGTTCATCGCAGTGGCGAACATCTCCTGAGCCTGATCAACGATGTGCTAGATCTGGCCAAAATCGAAGCCGACCAGACCGCGCTGGTGGCCGAACGCTTTGACCTATCTGTGTTGCTGCAAACGGTGCAGACCATGATGCATCCACCCGCCGCCGCCAAACACTTGCAATTGCAATTCACCCTGCCCGCTGACCTGCCCCAATTCATTACAGCCGATGCTCCCAAACTGCGGCAAATTCTGATCAACTTACTCAGTAATGCCATCAAATTCACCGATTTTGGGCAGGTCACGCTGCACCTGGAGCTGACGCTTGCAACGGGCGATCGCCCCCTCCCCCCCGCGGCCACCAGCCAGCCCACTCACACCCTCCATTTTGTGATTACCGATACGGGCGTGGGCATTGCGGCGGCTGACCAGGAGCACATTTTTGAGGCGTTTACCCAGGCCAATTCGGAGCGGTTCTCCAGCACGGGCACCGGGTTAGGGTTAACCATCAGTCGGCGGTTTGCCCGCGCCATGGGCGGCGATATCACGGTTACCAGTCAACTGGGGCAGGGCAGTAGGTTTCGGTTGTCGCTGCCGCTTGATCCGGGAGCGGCCAATCAACCGCCACTGACGGCGGCACAACGGCAATTTGGGGGGGTCGCCCCCAACCAACCCAGCTACCGCATTTTAGTGGTGGATGATGACCCCAACAATCGTTTACTCCTGTCGGCCTTAATGACCCAACTCGGCATGACTGTGCAGACTGCGACCAACGGGCTGGCAGCCGTGGAGTGCTGGCAGCAGTGGCGACCCCATCTGATCTGGATGGATCTGCGGATGCCCCTGATGGATGGCTATGAAGCAACGGATCAAATTCGCCAGCGGGAACTCCAAACGGCAGAACACACGATCATCATTGCCCTCACAGCGCAGTCCTTACTTCGCGATCGCACGTTAGCGATCGCCGCTGGCTGTGATGATTTTGTCACTAAGCCCTTCGATGAAAACTGGCTGTTCGACAAAATGACCCAATATCTCAACCTGCAAATCATTTACACCACCGAGACTGCCAGCAGTTCCCCGTGCCCGCCCGCCCCTTTCACCCCCACGCAGTTGGCAGCCATGCCAGCTGAATGGCTAGCAGCGCTTTACAACGCCGCTCAAGTGTGTGATGAGGAAGCGATCGACCAGCTCCTTCAGGAGATTCCCACAGCCCAAGCAGCGCTTGCCGTCCATCTTCAGCAACTCACCCATGACTACCAATTTGGCCAGATCAAACGCCTCCTGCGAGACTACCAACAGCACCGCGAGTCGCACGAGTTCAACCCCTGATGGCAGCGAGGAGACGATGCTGGAACTGGCATCAAGGCCCACTCCGGTCAATATTCTGATTGTTGACGATCAGCCCGACAATCTGCGGACGCTGGCGGCGCTGCTTGGGCGGGAGGGCTACAAAGTCCGCAAAGCTTTAAATGGGCAAACCGCCCTAGAAACCATCCAGGCCCTCGCACCAGACTTGATTCTGCTGGACATTATGATGCCCGCAATGAATGGGTATGAAGTTTGCACAGCCCTCAAAGCCGACCCCGCCACCCGTGACATTCCGATCATTTTCTTGAGTGCCTTATCTGAACTTGCCAACAAAGCCCAAGCTTTTGAGGTAGGGGGGCAGGACTACATCACTAAACCCTTTCAGACGGCGGAAGTCCTACTGCGCATCACCAATCAACTCACAATGCAGCAACAACGCTACCAATTGCAGGCGCAAAATCAGCGCTTGCACCAGGAGGTGACAGCCCGCCAGTCAGCCCAGGCGGTGATTCAACGGCAGGCTGAGCAGGAGCGCTTATTGAGTGACATCATTCAACAGATTCGGCGATCGCTCCAGCTTGATGAAATCTTAGAGACTGCGGTGCAGGAAATTCGCCAGTTCCTTCAGGTAGATCAGGTCGGGGTAGTGCGGATTCAACCCGATGGGACGAGTCGGATGATTGCTGAATCGGTCATGGCTCAAACCCCTGCGCAGTTAGGCCGCACCTTTGACCAGGCCACCACGCAACTCATTTGGCAGGCAGCTTTGACCCAACCCGCCAGCCCGGCCGTCGCGAGGATTGCCCATGGGCAATTACCAGGTGATTCTGCGCTGGTGTACGCCACTCCCCCCACGCACGCTAACTTGATCGGTCCGATTCTGCATCAACAGGTGCCCTGGGGTCTGATCATCGCCCATCAAGACCAGCAACCGCACCCCTGGCTCGACTGGGAAATGACCTTTTTACAGCGCTGTACGGATCAATTGGCGATCGCGATTCAGCACTCGGAACTCTATCATCACCTGGAAACTCAGGTGCAACAGCGGACTGCCGATCTACAACAGGCACTGGAGTTTGAAACCTTACTGAAGCAGATTACCGATCAGGTGCGCGATAGCTTAGACGAAGACCAAATTTTACAAAAGGCAGTTGACGCTCTGTCCCAGGGGATCCGGGTGAATTGCTGTCAGGCGTATCTCTACAGCCCAGATCAATCCAAGGTCACACTGGTTTTTACCAACGCCCATTGCCCAACCCCGGTATTAGCGCCAACCCGTGCGATCGCGGATCAGCCCCGCCATCAGCAACTCCTCCAAAAACAGCCGTGTCAGTTCTCCTGCCTCACCCCTGCTGCTGCTGGTAGCCTCGACCGACAGACGGTGTTAGCCTATCCCATTTTTGATGATCAGCACGTCTTAGGCAGTTTGTGGCTCTTCAAACCCAAGGGAGAGGCTTACTCAGATCTGGAACTGCGCCTGGTGCATCAAGTCACGAATCAATGCGCGATCGCCCTCCGCCAATCGACACTGCACCAGGCCGCCCAAGCCCAAGTGGAGGAACTGCAAAAACTGCACCAACTTAAGGATGACTTTCTCAGCAGCATTTCCCACGAATTGCGCACTCCGATCGCCAGTATGAAAATGGTGATCTACCTGCTCGCGAACGCCGTGGAGAAACAGACTCAAGCCCTGGTCGCCACCACCGAGCCACCGCCCCCCAACCCCAAAATCAACCAATATCTGCAAATTTTGGAGGAGGAATGCGAACAAGAACTGCAGTTGCTGCAAGATCTACTCGCTTTGCAACAGCTAGAGGCCGGCAGCGAACCACTTCATTCTGCCCCCCTGGATTTAGCCTGCTGGTTACCCCATGTGGTGGAACCCTTTACCTCCCGCTGTGCCCAACACCAACAAAGCCTCCAGGTCGATGTGGCACCACATCTCCCCGCCCTGCACACCGATGCTTTCTGCCTCCAGCGCATTCTCACGGAACTGCTCAATAATGCCTGTAAATATACTCCCGCGGGTTCAGAGATCACTTTGACCGCGATCGCGATCGCGGATGTCATCTGTATTCAAGTCACCAATTCCGGGGTCGAAATTCCCGCTGAAGCGATCGCTCAAGTATTTGACAAGTTCTACCGAGTCCCCAATCGTGATCCTTGGAAATATGGCGGCACGGGCTTAGGGTTAGCGTTGGTGCACAAATTAGTCGCCCATCTGCGAGGCAGCATCCAGGTCACCAGTGCCGATCAAATTACCACGTTCACCGTGCACCTCAAGGCTGTCCCCCCAGACTGATCGGCCTCACTATTGCAGGGCTTCCTCGAACCGATGTTGTTCCCATAGGGTTTGGTATAAGCCAGGTTGGGACAGGAGGGTGGCATGGGTGCCCGCTTGCACAATGCGACCCTGATCCATCACCAAAATGCGATCGCAACTGGCGGCGGCGGGCAGTTGGTGGGAAATAAACACCACGGTTTTGCGGTTGGTGCCCACAGAGAGGTTACGGAGAATTTTCGTGGCCGTCTCATTGTCCACACTCGACAGGGCATCATCCAGAATCAAAATCGGGGCATCCACCAGCAGAGCCCGCGCCAAAGCGGTTCGTTGGCGTTGGCCTCCAGAGAGGGTAATGCCCCGTTCACCCACCAGCGTGTCGTATTGCTGGGGAAAGTTGAGAATCTCGTCATGAATTTGCGCCTGTTGAGCCGCGGCGATCATCCACTCATCCGTCGCCTGCGGGTCACCGTAGCGAATGTTATTGCGGATGGAGGTACTAAACAGAAAGCTTTCTTGGGGCACATAGGCGATCGCGCTACGCAGGTCATGCAGTCGCAGTTGGGTGATGTCATAGCCATCCAGAAAAATCTGTTGCGGGGCAATTTCCAGCAGGTGCGGCAGGGCGTTCGCCAGGGTCGATTTGCCAGAGCCAATCGGTCCTACCACAGCGACCGTCTCCTGTGGGGCAATCTCAAAATTCACTCGATGCAGAGCGGGCGGCATCGGGTTAGCGCTGGCAAACACGGGATAGGCGAACGTCAAATTGCTGGCAGTCAATGCACCTTGGACTTGCGATCGCGGTAAGGGCAGGGCATCCGCCCGATCCATGATCTTGGGTTCAACGGTCAGAATTGTCTCGATGCGATCGATACTCACCTCACCCCGTTGATACGCAGTAATGGTGAAGCCGAGCAGTGCCGTGGGAAACACTAACCGTTCCACAAACAACAGCAGGGCGACAAAATCCCCGACCGAAATCGTGCCGCTGCTAATGGCACGGGAGCCAAACCACAACACCACCAACAAACTCACGCTGGCTAACCCCCGGAGTAACGAGAACAAAATGTTGCGCGTTTTCGCCAGCATCAGGTTAGCATCCAGCAGGTTGTCATTCAGGGCGGCAAATGCCCGTCGCTCATTGTCTTCCTGGGCATAAATTTTGACTAGGGCAATGCCACTCATGTCCTCCTGAATCAACTCGCTGACGTGGGACAATTCCTCCTGCACGATTTGTTGCTCTTGCCGCAGGCGATCGCTCGACAGTACCACCACTACAAACATCAGCGGGTAAACCGACAGCGATAACAGACTCAGTTTCCAGTCGATCGCCAGCATCACAGGCAGCGTCAGCCCATAGGCAAACACCATATTCGCCAAACTCAAAACCGCAAAACCCAGTAACCGCCGAATATTGTCCACATCGCTAGTAGCCCGATTAATCAAATCGCCCACCGTATTGATGGAAAAATAGGACGGTTCCAGCGCCAGCAGATGGTTAAAAATCTTTTGCTTCAGGTCAAATTCCACCTGCCGCCCCACCCCAAACAGGTAAATCCGGGAAGCCATGCGCGCCACCCACATCACCGAGGCCAGCAGCAGCACCAGCCCCACATAAGACATCACCTGACTGGGAGTAAAAGCCACCTGCAATTGGTCAATCCCATCCCGAATTAAGAGGGGGATATACATCCCCAGGAGATTGACCACGAAGAGGGCCAAAATCCCCAGAGCAGCAGGTCGCCAATGCGGGCGCAAATATTCTCCCAACTTGCGTAACCGGGATCGAGCCATGTTCTTCCGTCTTCTGTCAGCAGATCCCCTCGATCCTAAACGAAATTTG
>JAIXVO010000652.1 GCA_027482985.1 Cyanobacteriota bacterium | reverse complement strand
TTCAACATTGATGTAACCAGTAAAATTCCATAATTAACTGAATGTATATTCTAACGCATTTGAATCAGTCATAACCATTTATTAATCTTTCAAATAACTGTCGAAACTTGGATGCGAAAACTTGATGAATGATTAGCCTAGTGAAGCCCGGCGTTAATCAGTCCACCATTCCTAAAACCTGACACCTCATACTAAATCCTGTCTGTATACCCCCACTTTGTAGGGCCATTGCAGTGCAATACCCCTACCGGGTATCGGTTTCAAATCGGGTCTTTGTACATCGGATTTGGTATAAAACCCGAACCCTAGAGAACATATCCCCGACCAGGAGGGCTGCCGGTCGGACAGGGCGGGTCAAAATAGTGACAGAAATTGAGCCTCTGACTACCGATAAGTCCCTCTTAGGCTCAGATTGACCCACCCCTAACCCCTCCTCGGAGGGGATGGTTAGGCTGTTTTTTTGAAGGAGGAAGTTACTCCGAATTCAGGTTGCTCTAATGCTCTCGTTAAAAGCCTCTAGAGCTGTTTTAAGATCTCTGGAGTAATGGAATTAACAACAATATCGGAGATGCCGCTCACCATGAACTGAACCCCGATGGAGGCCACCAACAGCCCTAGGATGCGGGTCAGAATACTCAGCCCCACATCGCCTAAAATTTTCTGCAACCACTTACCGGCCAGGAAAATTGCAAAGGTGAGAAAAGACACCAGGCCAATGACCACTGAAAACCCTGCTAAAAGCTCGTACTGTTTTGAGGCTTCTGCCTCGGTGGCATGGAGAATGACATTGGCAATCACACCGGGGCCAACTAGGAGGGGCATGGCCAGAGGAATGACAATCTTGCGGTATATCGATTCAGCCTGCCTTAGATCACTGTCTTGATCCTGGTTAACAATTTCTTTGGCCTGCTTGGTAGAATCGCCGGTCACAATATTGACGCCAATGATCAGCAGCAAAATACCCCCTGCGATCCGGAAGGCATCGATGCTAATGCCAAAGAACTTGAGCAAGGGCGAGCCGGTTAGCAAAAACAGAATCAGCAAGCCAAAAACCGTGAGGGCAATTAAGAGGGATACCCAGCGCTGCACCCCCTGCCTTTCCCCCGCCGTGTAACCAATAAAGATGGGTAGCACCCCCAAGGGATTGAGCAGGGCAAACAGGGTGGTCGCAAAGGAAAATTGTAGAGGTAGATTCATGGTGGTTAGTTACACGTCAACTCTGGCTAAGAAAGGATAAAGGATAAGGGACTAGCCAATAAATAAAGTCTAAGCGTCATTCCTTTGCAGAGCCTGCCCCCGCAAAGGAATGGGGCGGGAATCTATCCTAAAGTATCCACCCTCTCTGGTACCTTATTGCGATGCGAATCCCTAAAAGGATGTTTTAAAGGGGGCGGATTGAGGTGCAAAAGCTACCTCGGATAACCTCGAATGATTGAACCCAAACTTGCGCTGTTAGCGATTGTGCTATCGCACAGGCTAACGCCAACGCACACTTGTAGAAGCACTGAGTAACGAACGTGATATTTAAATGCAGCCACTCGCGCCCCAAAGCGATCGCACTACTTGGCCATGGGAATCCTCATGTAGTATTGCTCAAATTCATCTCCTACGGCATAAATTGTTTGATCTGGCCCAAGATCCATGACCAGATCCTCGGTCAAAATTCGAGTGCGGTATTCCCATCCATCGGGCAGTGTTAGTCGCTCGGCCAGGCTAGCGAGCGATTCCATTGAGAACTCCTTACCATGAGCTTGCATAACGTAACTATTGCCGTCGGGATCGACGAGTTCGTAAACAGCCCCGCCCTTGGCGTAAACTATTTTCTGAGTTTTTTTCGGAGTGAAGACGGTGTATGGTGCGGTTCCATGGGACTGTTTTCCGACTAGAGCGGCGTCTAGCGTAGCCGCCCACCGGGCTTCAAGACCTCCAAACGAAACCGTCTCTCCGAAAGAAAGGGTTTGGGAATCCATCATCCAGAACTTAGGTCCGTTTAGTTGGACTGCTTGGGCATCAAACTGTGTCTTAATAGCCTCTAGGTCAAGGGCATCCCAGAGTTGGAGAGGACAGTTGTTTAAACCCGTAGTGTTGTAGATTTCAATGTAAGCTCCCTTAACAAGAAAAATCTCACCGAAACGCAAATCCCGTGTTTCAGTAACCGTTACTTCAGTCAGAATTCTATCCATTGTTTTCTCCGAATTTATGGTTGATTGGGTTGGACTGGATGTTTGGTTTGGATTCGATCAGTTCCAGAAGGACTCAAAGGAGGGTGTAACCCAGGCTTATCAGTCACCTAGATTTGGGTACCCTTAGCCTCAAATTCTTCCTTGGTTGTGTAATACCCCTGAGGGTAGTAAGGCCCCATAATGGCTTCCTCCAGGCTAGGTTGAGAGATCTTGTCAGGGCTTTGCAGCCAACTTGGATGATTGCCCATCATCCGCATAATCAGCATGCCAAAGTCGGGACGGTTCCTAGGATCATCGAGTCCTTCACCGAGCGGACTCCATTCGACCCACGCCACGCCGTTTGCGGGTGTAGCATTTTTCGGCTTGTCTTCCTGGCGGCTTACCACAATCGTATAATGGTCATCCCCATCCAGAGGAACCTGCATATCAGTCACGCCATCCACAACGCGGCCAGAGGGAGGGGCCTCGCAACTGACGAGCGACCAGTACTGAGTTTGTGCTTCTGGCATCACTTCAAGACCCTTACCCTCTGCACCCGCATAGGTATTCGGAAAAATCGGCATCTTGCCTCGGACGACATATACCGAACCGAACTGACGCGAGAGATAGGTCAACAGATAGGGCCCATCGCCGCCGCCCTCCATGGCCCCAGCGTAAGGAATTTTTGCCCGTTCTTCTGGTGTTTTGAACGCGCCGACAACCGAATATCTGATTGTCCAGAACTTCTCCCACTTTGGTTCCTGGCGTGCGGGTGCCGTCGCAGGGTCAAGTTTGGGGTCGTTGTCCTTGGCATGAACAAGTTGTACCCATTGGTCGGCGGTCAAAGGCGGCTGGGTATTCCCGTCCATTTTCTGCACAAACTGCTTGACAAACTCCTCCGACGACAAACGGGTTCCATCGGCGAGGGTTACTTCGTAGCTCGGCAGTCCTCGTTCATTGGAGGGCGATAATCCTGTACCCCATCCGGCCCCGTCTCTGCCCTGATCGGCTAGATAGATGCGAATCGCGATCTGGATCTTTTTACCGTCCCTTCCCACGTATAGAGTGTTGGACTTACGGTCTTTCGGTTCGCTTGGCGGAGCCTCGGCTAGAATTTGTAGCGTGAAGTTTCGTGGCTCGGCGAGACGGTCAGCACCGACCAAAAACGGATTGCTGGAGCCGGGATCTGGCTCGATTTCTTGCCCAGTGAATGCCTCGCCGATAGAAACATAAGTATCGCGTTCTTCTCTGTATAGCGCAAACTGGAAGTAGCGAACATGGGGATAGGTGGCCCGTAAAGTCAGGGTACTTCCAGCAGGTATTGTCAACTGACTTAAGAAAAAAGTCGAGGCCACATCTGGCCAAAGGTTGGGATTCTGGAACGGTTTTGGATGGGCCAGATAGTTCCAGTAGTGCCACCCGCGCGGACCTTGGAATAGGCTGTCACTGCCGTATCGTTCGTCGGTGCGGATGACGGCTTCTATCGATAGATTGCCATAGCGTTCGGCAGTCTTGGCTAGATCCTTGTTCTTGCTAGTAAAAGCAGTTTCCATAACGCTTATTCGTAATGCTTTTTGTGAATTAAAACCAGTCATCGGGCCGGGCCACCGTACCCACCGGTCAGTCCCACCCCGCGAGTCCCAGCCCCAATGCCGTGATAACCAGGGCCAACCCCACCGCCAACGCCGACCGTATCAATAAACAACGCCGTTTGCCCACCCGCCTCGGGCATCGTGCCCTCGATCAGGGAGTAGGTGTAGATCAGGTCATTGCCGTCAATGATTGGATTACTAATTTCAACCACGGTCAGCGTGTTGATTGGGTTGCCCTGCTCATAGACTGAGAGCGTGGCGTTGGGTGGGTCGCTGGCAAAATCGTTGGCACCTTCGCTCCATTGCCATTCATCCATATAGGCGGCCATCGTCAGGTGTCCAGCGACCCGGTCGGGACGATCGGAGAAGTATAGGGTCTGCTGATTCACCTTCACTAATCGGAGGGTTTTGGCGTCAGAATCCACAATGAGGTCTTCCGCTGTCTGCACAAACATGACTTCCACTGTTTGGGCGGGGGGTTGTGAGGAGGTTGTCTCTTTCGTCCCATGGGTTGGGTCCGGGGTTATTTCTGGGGTGGTTGATTGACCGGTCTGTCCCAGGACTTTCTTAAACGGAATCAGGGATGTGGCTAAGGCCGCGAGAGCCACGAAAGTGCGTCGTTTAGTCATGTTTTTTTCTCCTTAATAGATACAAATTGCCGTTATTGAGCGCAGACCAGCTGTAAAAAAAAACAAGAAAGGGATGATCACCTAGGGAATAAAAGCTGGACTTGAAAGCG
>JAIXVO010000033.1 GCA_027482985.1 Cyanobacteriota bacterium | reverse complement strand
GCACCGGGGGCAATGCGCATGGGGACGATGAATTCATCCGTAATCCCGGCATCGTAGCCAGACTGAATCGTATCCAGAATGGAACCACTGATGCCTTCCCCATCCTGCACCATGACTTCGTAGGCTTTTTGCACGCGATCCCAGCGGCGATCGCGATCCATGCTGTAATACCGCCCGCTGAGGGTAACAATCCGCCCCACGCCCACCTGATCGATATAATCCAGCAGCGTTTGCACATAGCCTTTCGCGGAATCGGGTAACGTATCCCGGCCATCCGTGACGACGTGAATGCAAACATCCGTCAGTTGTTGATCTTTGGCGAGATCGAGCAAGCCACAGAGATGGGTCAGGTGGGAATGCACGCCGCCATCGGAGCACAACCCGATCAAGTGCAACTTGCCTTGTGATTGCTTCACTTCCTGGCAAATTCTCACTAACGCTGAATTACTGAGTAAGGTGCCATCTTCGACTGCATCGGAAATTCTGACCAGCTCTTGTGGCACGACGCGTCCAGCACCCAGGTTCAAATGTCCAACTTCGGAGTTACCCATCTGCCCCTCCGGCAGTCCCACATCTTTGCCCGATGTGCGAATGGTGGTGTGGGGATAGGCTTGCCAGAGACTATCAATGACTGGCGTGTTAGCGGCCATGACAGCATTGCCATCAGCCTCTTGCCGATAGCCCCAGCCATCCAGAATGATTAATACGACAGGTGAGACGGGCGCTTGCGCCATACGAAAACTAGCCTTACCAATGTAATTTCTCCGAAATCATAGCATTCTGGCTGGCTTCCCTGAGTTCACCAGGGAACGGAACCCCAAAATTGTCAGCAGTCTGTGACGGGAGGTGGGTGAAATCGGTGAGTTTACGGATGGGAAAATGGCGATCGCTACCCCCGATCGCGACTCGCCTGTTGCACAATTTGCCGCACAATCTGCCGATAAATCGTTTTGCCAGAGTCATTCAGATGCACACCGTCAAAGGTGAGGTCAAGGCGCAGGCTGCGATCGCGAAAGAGCGGTTGAATGGCTTGCGTCAATACGGGCACTTCGTAGCGAACGGCGACCTGCCGCATCAGGGCATTAATTTCATCCACCCGTTCGATCGTCCCAGCCATGTTGGGATCAAAGCTGGCGGGGACAGTGGAGTAAAAGGCGGGGAGTAAAATCACCTGAGTTGCGCCCATCTGCCGCACTTGCTCGATCACCTGCGCTAAGTTCTGGACGAAGGTTTGATTGCTGGTGGAATACATCGCATCGTTGGTGCCGATCGCAATCACGGCAGTTTGGCACTGAATCTGCGCCGTTTGCAGGGCTTTCAGTTGTTCCACCAGGGAAACGGTGCTGAGACCGCCCATCGCAAAATTCGCGACCCCGTTGCCAATCGTGTCTTCCAGGGCAGACGAAATCGAATCCCCAAATAAACAGGCGGCATACTGTTGTTGCTGGTTGGCGCTGGCCTGCGCGTTCACCTTGCTCCACCACCACGACTGCGCCGGGAGGCTATCGGGACGGCGGACGATGGTATTGCTACCATTGCTGGCATTGCCGGGTTGGGCGAACGCCAGCTTCAGGAATCCCAACAGCGTGATTGCGGCCAGGGGCGCGATCGCCAACGTAGACCACCAAAATTTGGACATAGACCAACCTGCTAAACAACAACCGCCACCCTTAGTACTTCTCAGCTTTGGGACGTTCTTTCTTGGTTTTTTCTTTCTCTTTCTGTTTGCTGCGTTTGGCTTCTACTTTCGCGGCCTTATCTGCTTCGATCGCTTCTAGCCGCGCCTGATCTTTTTCCTCCGCCACTTTATCCAGGTAGTAGTGGTAGTCGCCCCGGTAGAGTCGGAAAGAGCCATCCCGAATCTCGACAATTTTATTGGCAACTTGCGAAATGAAATAACGGTCGTGCGAGATAATAATCGCTGTGCCGTCATAGTTCTGGAGTGCCGCTTCCAGCATCTCTTTGGCGGGAATGTCGAGGTGGTTGGTCGGCTCATCCAGAATCATCAAGTTGGCGGGTTGGAGCAACATTTTCGCCAATGCCAGCCGCGCTTTTTCGCCCCCACTCAAGGCTTCGACTTTTTTAAACACCGTGTCATTGCTGAACAAAAATCGACCCAACAGCGTGCGTACTTCTTCGTTGGTCCAGTCCGGCACTTCATCGTGAATCGTCTGCATCACGGTTTTTTGCAGATCCAATGCTTCCGCCTGATTTTGTTCAAAATAGCTGGGGATCACGTTGTGGTTGCCGATTTCCACCATGCCTTCAGTGGGGGCTTCTGCGCCCGTGATCAGACGCAACAGGGTGGATTTACCCGCACCGTTGGGACCGAGAATGGCAATGCGATCGCCCCGTTCAATCAGCAATTCCGCATCCAGAAACAGAATTTTGTCGTCATAGGCATGGGTCAAATTCTGGATCGTCACCACTTCCCGACCACTGCGGGGCGCGGGTGGAAACTTGAACTGCAACGTTCTGACGCGATCTTCCGGCGATTCAATCCGCTCAATTTTGTCCAGTTGTTTTTCCCGGCTCTTGGCCTGCGTACTGCGGGTGGCACTGGCGCGGAAGCGATCGACAAACGCTTGCTGTTTCTCAATCTCCTTCTGCTGCCGCTCGTAGGCTGACAGTTGGGCTTCCCGATTTTCTTCTTTCTGTTGCAAATAGGCGGAATAGTTACCCAAGTAGGTGCTAGAAACGCCCCGCTCGGTTTCCACAATCTGATTGCACAGCCGATCCAGGAATTCTCGGTCATGGGAGACAATCACCATCGGGGTGTCAATCCCTTTCAAGTAAGTTTCCAGCCATTCGATGGTTTCCAGGTCTAAGTGGTTGGTCGGTTCATCCAACAGCAAGATGTCGGGCTTTTGCAGCAGGATTTTGCCCAAACTCATCCGCATTTGCCAGCCACCACTGAAGGCACTCACGAGGCGATCGCCATCTTCCAGCTCAAATCCCAACTCCGGCAAAATCTTTTCGATCCGCGAATCCAACCCGTAGCCATCCAGGGCTTCAAATTGCCGCTGGAGCTTGTCCATCTTGTGGATCAATTTATCCAGCGCGACGGGATCAGCGGTTTCCATGTCCCGGTGAACTTGCATCAATTCATCATGCACATCATTGGCTTCCTTGAAGGCACGCCAAAATTCTTCCCGGACGGTGCGGCTGGGATCAACCTCAAATTCTTGCGTCAGGTAGGCAATTTGCAAACTGGCAGGCCGGATAATTTCGCCGCTGGTAGGTTCCATCTCCCCGGCAATGATTTTGAGTTGGGTAGATTTACCCGCCCCATTCACCCCCACTAAGCCAATGCGATCGCCTGGTTTCACTTCCCAATTAACATCCTTCAGGACTTCTCCCGTCGGGTAAATCTTACTAATGTGTTCCAGGCGCAGCATGAGGTTCTCCAGGTCAGTTGGGTTTAGGCACGACTTGACTGTAACAAAGTTTAATGTTCCCTGGGGAGAGGGAGAACCCCCGGTTTTAAGATTGTCTACGTATCACGGGCGCACTTAAAAGTCTGTTACAAAATTCGCTCCTTGCTGGAGTAAGGGTGACCCTCAAGGGGTAGGATTCCCAACGACTCAAGAGCGGCACCAAGGCACCAAGACACCAAACCCGCAATTACGGATTAAGATTCTTTGCAGATTTACGGAGATAGCATAGATCACTCCGCTTGGAATCACGATTTCCACGGTATTCACCCCAGCAAGATAAGTGTTCAATATGAGTTGGGAAAGCATCTTCAAGGTTAACTTATGGTTAAGTTGCATTTAAGCCGGTTATTGATGTCGCTTTAACCCTTTTTCCGCTCTTGTGCTCCCTTATTCCTTCTCCTATGACACTCCTAATATCAAACCCCACTTTGCCTGTTGATCAAGCGCGGCTCCCATTGAGCTTAGAAACTCGTTTGCAAGACTTGATTCTGTATCGCTGTGCCATTGATGTGCAGCAGCCGGGGTCAGACCTAGCGCAGTTGTTTGAGGAAAATCCGATTCTGCCTGGTGTGATTTTGCGAGAGGGCGATCGCTATGTG
The DNA here is from genome assembly GCA_027482985.1 of Cyanobacteriota bacterium. Classification (GTDB taxonomy): domain Bacteria; phylum Cyanobacteriota; class Cyanobacteriia; order Leptolyngbyales; family Leptolyngbyaceae; genus JSC-12. Next base: position 359 of record JAIXVO010000033.1, on the reverse strand, counting down.
GGGATGCTCTCCCGGCGCAGGTTCCTGGAAATTTTGAGTCGCCGGTATGGACTCGAATTATTTCTCAATCGGAGCCTTGATTTGTTGTATGACCATGCCCAAACTGAGGTGCTGGTTCTGCCGGGACAGATGAAAGTGGTGGAGGCGATGCAACCGTCGCTGGCGCGATCGCCCGAACTGCTGTACGAACCGATCGTGGTACATAGCGAGGATGAACCGGAAAAATTGCTGGATGTGCATCACCTCCTGCTGATTCAAACTCGGATTCACGAAATGACCACCCGCCTGCTGCACGAGCAAACCCAGTCTAGAATTCTGCAAACGGAAAAAATGGCCAGTTTGGGGGAAATGGTGGCAGG
>JAIXVO010000565.1 GCA_027482985.1 Cyanobacteriota bacterium | reverse complement strand
GTAGGGGCACAACTAGGAGCAATTTTTTCATGACATTTCAGACTCTCGGTCTCTCGACCGAACTGCTGCGGGCTGTGAGCGATGAAGGCTATACAACCGCGACACCGATTCAACAGCGGTCCATTCCGGCTGTCTTGCAAGGCAGCGATATCTTTGCCAGTGCCCAAACGGGAACAGGCAAAACAGCGAGTTTTACCTTGCCCCTGTTGCAACGCCTGCACACTTCAGCCGCAGGTAAACGCTACCGTTATCCCCGAGCGTTGATTTTGACCCCCACCCGCGAGTTGGCAGTCCAGGTCGGAGACAGTGTTAAAACTTACGGGAAATACCTTTCGTTGCAGTCGGCGGTGGTGTATGGCGGCGTTGGCTTTGTGCCGCAAGTACAAGCCTTAAAGCGGGGCGTTGACATTGTGATTGCCACACCGGGACGGCTGCTGGATCACATGGCGCAAAAGACGGTTGACCTGTCGCAAATTGAGATCTTGGTGTTGGATGAGTGCGATCGCATGTTGGACATGGGCTTCATCCACGACATTCGCAAAATTTTGGCAAAACTGCCCGCTGATCGGCAGACCTTGATGTTCTCTGCCACCTTTTCACCCGCGATCCGTCAACTGGCCAATACTTTGTTGAACGATCCGGTGCAGATTGAAGTCGCCCCCCGCAACACGGCGGCGGAGCAGGTTGAGCAGGTGGTGCATCCGGTCGATCGCTCCCGCAAACGCGAATTACTGTCGTACCTGATCGGCTTCAATAACTGGAAACAGGTGTTGGTGTTTACCCGCACCAAACATGGGGCGAATCGCTTGGCGGAGCAACTGGCCCAGGATGGTTTGAAAACGGCGGCGATTCATGGCAATAAAACTCAGTCTGCACGCACTCGCGCCTTGAATGACTTTAAGCAAGGCAAAGTGCGTGTGCTGGTGGCAACTGATGTCGCTTCGCGAGGATTAGATATTGACCAATTGCCCCATGTGGTGAATTTTGAACTGCCGAATGTACCGGAAGATTATGTGCATCGGATCGGGCGAACGGGGCGAGCGGGTCACGAAGGCCGAGCCATTTCCCTGGTTTCGAAGGATGAAGAGGCGTTTTTGAAAGACATCGAACGGTTGCTCAACCGACGCTTACCCGCAGAAGTGATTGTGGGCTACGAGCCGCTGCCAGGGAGTGCCAAGGTGGAGTCGTCCAAAGACCAACCGCGATCGCAGCAACGGCGGGGCGGACAGCGACCAGCGGCAGGCAAGACAAAATCCGCTCAGAGCAAGCGCTCCAAGCCGAAGCGCAATGCCGCCGTGCTCGATCGCTAAGGGGCCGTGTCGCCATGAGCTGGTCTCAATGGGTCTGACCAACGCTATATTTGCCCTACAAGCATATTGTGAGGGCAAATATAGCGCATGGTGGAAATTCAAACGAGTTGGGTGACGGTGCCCAGTGGTGAGGTCGCGATCGCGGCCTATTTAGCTGAACCCATGACCGCGACTCCGGTGCCAGGCATCATTGTGGTGCAAGAAATTTTTGGCGTGAACGCACATATTCAGGCCGTGACCGATCGCCTTGCCCGCGAAGGCTATGTGGCGATCGCGCCAGCCATTTTCCAACGCACTGCCCCCGGCCTCAATTTGGGCTACAGTGGGGAAGAAACGGCGATCGGTCGCACTCATAAGGATCAAACCACAGCCGCAAATTTGTTAGCGGATATCCAGGCCGCGATCGCGTGGTTGCAAGCCAAACCCAATGTGAAATCCGAGGCGTTGGGGGCGATCGGTTTTTGCTTTGGCGGTCATGTGGTCTATCTCGCTGCCACCCTGCCACAAATTCAAGCCACAGCCTCTTTTTACGGCGGCGGCATTGCTACCTTCACCCCCGGCGGCGGGCAACCCACAATCACCCGCACTTCAGACATCAAAGGGACGCTATACGCCTTCTTTGGCATGCAAGATCCATTGATCCCCACTGATCAGGCTGATCAGATTGAAGCGGCGTTGACCGCTAGCGCCATTCCCCATCAAGTCTTTCGGTATGACGCTGGACATGGGTTCTTCTGTGATCAACGCGCCGATTACCAACCAGAAGCGGCTAATCATGCCTGGACGCAGGTAAAAGACCTATTTCACACGGCTTTGCGCGGCTAGAGCATTTTTTAAATGTCAAAGCCCGCTACCGTAATCGATGGTGGGCTGATCAAATTTGGGGAGTTCACCACAACGCCGTCTTACCTCAGTTTTTGACCTGGACGAGTCCAGGTGGGTATCATCGTGCTGATTTAAAGTTTCTGGGTACATGCCCAGTCTACTGCCATCAGTCTTGTATGATTCCCTTATTCAAACAGCATAGATCATAAAACATTATTGGCAGTCACCAACGCTGTAGTAGAACCTTTACTCATATTAGCGACTGCAAGTGGGTTGTGGAGTGACTAAACTCACAGATTGAAAAGCCTGAAGGCTGAATCGTAAAGAATAAGATCTTCTGGGGCAACAAGGCCAAAATTTCATCCATCAGCCCTGTCACGACGCTGAAAATCTGCTACTTCAGTTCTGGATGTTGCACCTCTGGGGATGATTGAGTTTCATCGAGCTGATTGATAGCACCGATTAGTTGGTAAAGGCGACCTAAATCGTGCTGGTTGAAGTGCAGCAGCAGGCGAGCGTTGCCGATCGCCATATCCTGAGCTTCCTGCGGTAAAGCGTGGCTTTTCTCAATGCGACCGCGCAGCAGAATATCACTGAAGTTTTGGTTCAGGTCTTCCACGGCTTGATCCGAAATGTCGGCATTGAGCCGGATCACCAGGCGATTGCCAATGTAACGGCAGGAGTGGAAGACCCGGTAAAACTGAGTAATGGCATTACAGGCTTCATCTAATTGATCGGTGATGGTAAACAGGCTGTAATCGGCTGGGCTAATTAAGCGCCGTTTCAACAGTTGCTTTTCGACATGTTCTAACCAGTCGTGCCAGTAGTGACCACCGGGGCGATCAATTAACACCAGTGGCATCGGTAAAGATTTACCCGTTTGGCTCAGGGTGAGACATTCAAAGGCTTCGTCTAACGTCCCAAAGCCACCGGGAAAGAGGGCCAGGGCATCGCTTTCTTTCAAGAAAAACAGTTTACGGGTAAAGAAATATTTGAAGGGCACCAGTTTGCGATCGCCCTCAATAAAGGGATTTGATCCCTGTTCAAAGGGCAGTTGAATCCCCAGCCCAAAGGATTTATCTCGTCCCGCCCCTTCATTCCCGGCTTGCATAATGCCAGGTCCTGCACCTGTAATCACCATAAAGCCGAGGTCAGTAATGCGGCGGGCAAACTCCACCGCCATGTCATATTCGGGCGTGCCAGGGGCAATGCGAGCCGAGCCAAAGATCGAAATTTTGCGCACATGGCGATACGGGTAAAATACGCGGAAGGCCCGTTCCATGTCTTGCAAGGAGGCGTTGAGGATTTTCCAATCCAAGCGATCGATTTCATCTTCGGACATGCGGACGATCGCCGCCAGCGCCAACTGGATTAATTCTCCGTGTTTCATGGAGGGAGCCTGATCCAATAACCGATTCAGGTCTGCACGAAGCGCCTCAGAGGGGTCTGGCAATGGCGATGTAGTCATGAAATCCTCCCAACTGACAGCATTCTATTATCGGCGATTTCACCCCCTTCTGGGTAGGCAATTGCCGGACTCAGGGGCTTAGTGAGTGTAAAACATTGCGCCCCGCTGGCTTAAATCCAACACCATGTCGCGGGTCAGTCCAGAGTTCCCCCCAAATAAGGCGCGGCTCACCGTGGCTCCAGTTAAATTGGTTTCGCTCAAATCCGCCATCCGCAAGTCACAATTACTGAGGTCAGCACCATAGAGGCTGGCACCACTGAGATCGGTATGACTCAGATCGGCGCGGCGCAAGTTGCCGTGACTGATGGCCGTTTCACACAAGCAAGCCCCACATAAAGTGGCGGCGGTCAGGTTCGCCCGTCTTAAATCAGCGTGGCTTAGGTCCCCGTGCGCTAAGGTAGCGCGGGTTAAGTCGGCGTTCGCGAGAGAAGCCCCCACCAGGTTGGCAGCTGTCAAGTTGGCACTGACCAATTTGGCGTAGTCGAGGCGAGCACCCGTCAGGATGGCATGGTTGAGAAACGCGCCGATTAACTTGGCTTCCTCTAAGTTGGCATTGATTAAAATTGCGCCTGAAAGGTCAGTGT
>JAIXVO010000255.1 GCA_027482985.1 Cyanobacteriota bacterium | reverse complement strand
TCCACCGAGCCAAAGTTGCCATGCCCCGCCAGCAAGGGGTAACGGCTGGAAAAGTCCTGCACCAACCGCACGAGGGCATCGTAGACGGATTGGTCGCCGTGAGGGTGATATTTCCCCAACACATCCCCGACGACACGGGCGCATTTCCGGAAGGGGCGATCGGGGGTCAGACCGAGTTCGTGCATGGCGTACAAAATGCGGCGATGCACCGGCTTCAGACCATCGCGGACATCTGGTAACGCCCGTCCCACAATCACACTCATGGCATATTCCAAGTAGGACTGCTGCATTTCGGTATGCAGCGCCGTCGCGATTACCTGTCCACCAGAGAACACATCGAGCTGTCTTGCCATGAGTCTTGTTTCCTAATTTCTGACTTCTCTCACCAATTGGGTAATCTAGAACTAACACCATTCAGCATAATGTCAGTTTTGAGGATGTCTGCGCAGTTTTTTAAAGTTGGCATCGGATTTGAGGCTACAACTGTCGTTAAGGGAAGAGGGCAGTTTCAGTCAGCATCGCCCCCTGCGATCGCTGCGGCAATACGCTAACACACGTTCCGATTCAAGGCTTGAGGGCAGGAGAACAAGATGAAAAGGGTTTTGATTGTCGAAGATGACCCGGTGAATGCCAAAGTGTTTTCCAAAATCCTGACCAAGCGGGCGGGGTTGGCCGTCACCCACACGGAAAATGTGGATGAGGTGATGCAAATTGCGCAGACGGGCAGCGCCGATATCATCCTGATGGATGTGTCGCTGTCGGGCAGTATGTACCAGGGCAAATCGGTGGACGGGATTAAGATTACCCAAATGTTGAAGGCCGATCCGAATACCACGAGCCTGCCCATTATTTTGGTGACGGCACACGCGATGGAGGGCGATCGCGAACGGTTTTTGCGAGACAGCGGCGCGGATGGCTACATCTCGAAGCCCGTCGTGGATCACCAAGCCTTCGTCGAACAGGTGCTCGCCCTGCTGCCACCCGAAGCCTAGCGATCGCCCCTGTCGTTTTTGCCAGTCACCTTGTGGTCGTTCCATCTCCAGCCAAACCTGCTGCTAACGGCACCTCGGCTCAATTCTACCGTACAAAAGTACTATATCGCAGCGGGAGGACAGGAGTAACATAGGATCAATCATGGCAGGTTTAGTCGCGTCCTCATGGCATCACCCTTTCCAGGCATGGATCCCTATCTAGAGCAGCCGGAGTTTTGGGCAGCTGTCCACAACCGACTGATTGTCGCGATCGCGGATGAGTTAGTCGATCACCTGAGTCCCAAATATCGGGTGGAGATTGAACAGCGCACCTACTTCAGTCAGGAGGACGACAGTTTATTCGTCGGGTTGCCGGATGTCGCAGTCGTGACTCGGCGCGGATTGGAAGCCAAGCCCAGTACTGCAACGCTAGATTTGCCTGGGTCGCCGCAAAAGGTGACGGTGCCGATCGCGGCAGAAGTGATTGAACGCTATCTGGAAATTCGGGCGATCGCGACGGGGGCTGTCGTAACGGTGATTGAACTCCTGTCCCCGAAAAATAAGCGATCGGGGGAAGGCCGGATCGCCTACGAGCGGAAACGAAACCAGGTCTTAGCCAGTGCGACTCATCTCGTCGAGCTTGATTTGTTGCGGGGTGGCCAACCGTTTCCGATCAGCGGTGCCACCCCAAGCCACTACCGGATTTTGATCAGCCGGAGCCACCAACGACCAGTCGCCGATCTTTATGCCTTCAGTGTGCGGCAACCCTTACCCTCGGTGCCCATGCCCTTGTTACCCGACGAGGCCGAACCCCTGCTTGATCTGCAAAAACTGCTGAATTACGTCTATGCCAAAGGTCGCTATCAGACTGCGATCGACTATTCCCAACCGCCCTCACCCCCGCTCTCGGATGAAGATGCAGCCTGGGCAATTACCCGATTGACCTGACCTGGCGATCGTTCGCTGGCAGCAATGGCGATCGCTTAAAATAGCACCACGATCTCACCTCATGAGGTTCTAGTCATAGCACTGATCCCAACCGAGTACAAATCGATACAAGCCTCACAACAATCGGAAAAGAGTATCAAGCAACAACGGTTTGAAGCGGTAGCGAACAAAGTGTTTGCTCCAAAACCAAAGCCAAATCAAGACAAGTCAGACTCTTGAGGGTTAGCTTTGCCAATAACCAGCATGATAAACACTGCGCTTACTTCATCCAAGCTTTCGCCATAGTAGTCGTATTCTTTCTCCCTTAGATTGGCTAGATAGTACCCTGCTCTGCCACCGTTAAGCCGAATTAGCTCTAAGCTGTTATTCATCTAAACTGCACATTCCATCTTCTGAAGTCCTTGTCGCCAAAAGATCGACCAAGAAATTTAAACGCGTAACAGCTTACTCCAGACGGAACTGAAGAAAATAAATATCACTTATTCAACCAACGTGGGCGAGAAGAACTAGAAGTATTTCATAAGCACCACTGCTTATAAAGCTCATTCTTGAACAAAATGGTTGTCCATTAGCAATTAGCAATTAGCG
>JAIXVO010000183.1 GCA_027482985.1 Cyanobacteriota bacterium | reverse complement strand
GTGCGGACGCTGATTTCCCTCCCGGCGGGAATTAATTCGATGCCGCTGCTGCCATTTTTGTTTTACTCCACCCTGGGCACGACAATCTGGGTCGGCTTTTTGACCTTCCTGGGATTAAAACTGGGAGAAAATTATTCCCTGGTGGATCAATGGTTAGCCCCCGTCTCCAAAGGGGTCTTACTGGTGCTGGTGGGTGGTTTTGCCTTCTTTATCTGGCAGCGAAGAAAAGCCTCTCGCCGCCGTCGGTAACGGGCTGACCGTTCCTTCTCAGTTCTCGATGTGGGTGTGGGTGCCGTTGTAGGGGATAATGTTCGCTATGTGTCTGAAGGGTTAGCCGCAGCGGCGGGCGAAACTATTCCCCGGTTGCTTCGTCTCTAGCCTTCAGGTCAATCAACGTCATCGGAGGATGAATGGAGAACGCCAGCGATTACCTTACCGAAAAAAATATTGAGGGAATGCGGTTCTTTCGTTGATAAGCATTTGTGACCCAGTATCCTGATGATCAGCCCATAACACCAGAACCCGTGTGGAGTCTCCGTCTGATTTTTCACATCCATCAAGAAATTCTATTCAGCCAAAGTTGAACGATCGCGATCGCTACTTGAAGCTTCTTGCTTACATTCGCCCCCAGACTAAAACGATTCTTCAAGCCCTGGTCTGCACGCTAGTTTTTACGGCAATGTGGCCTGTTTTAGCGTGGTTAGCAGGGGCCATTGCAGAACCAATTGCGCGGGGTCAGGTCATGGCCATTGCCCGCATTTCTGGCATTGGGGCGTTAGCCTTCCTGGTGCAGAAGATTGCCCAGTATGGGCAAGATACGCTGATGGCCAAGGCCGCGCTGGCGATCGCGTTTCAAATTCGGACGCAGGTCTATGCCCATCTGCAACGCTTGAGCCTGAGTTATTTTGAGGCGGCTCAAAGTGGCGACCTCGCTTACCGGATGACGGAAGACATCGACCGGATTGGCGAAGTCATCAATAAAGTTTTTCACCAATTCCTGCCCAGTCTGCTGCAATTAATTGTGGTCTTGGGGTATATGGTTTACCTCAACTGGCAACTGACGATTACCACCCTAATCATTGCGCCCGTAATGGCAGGGCTGATTGGTTGGTTTGGCGAGAAAATTCGTGATTTGTCCTACCGTACTCAAAGCCGCATCTCCAATCTTTCTGCGCTGTTGGTGGAAGTGTTTAGCGGGATGCGCTTGGTGCAAGCCTTTGCCGCTGAAGATTACACGCTGGATCGGTTTAGCCGCGAAGCCGAACGCAATCGGTTAGCTCGTTACCGCACCGAAAAATTGAAGGCGATTCAGTCTCCCGTCGTGGGCTTTTTGGAAGCGATCGCTCTGTTACTACTGCTCCTCCTGGGCGGTTGGCAGGTGTCGCAAAACAACCTCACAGGCAGTCAGTTTGTCAGTTATCTGGCGGCAGTCGTGATGCTGATTGACCCGATCGCGCTGCTTACCAGCAATTACAACGAATTTAAGCAGGGGGAAGCCTCCATCGATCGTGTGTTTGAGTTGCTGAATATGCAGCCCACGGTGATGGAGCATCCCGACGCGCAAATTTTGCCCCAGGTGACAGGCAAGGTGGAATATCAGGATGTGGGTTTTGCCTACCATCCCGATCAGCCGGTCCTCACCAATCTCAACCTGCTGGCGTTACCCGGAGAAGCGATCGCCCTGGTGGGACATTCCGGCTCTGGCAAAACGACTCTCGCCAACTTGTTGCCCCGCTTCTACGACCCCCAATCCGGTCACATCCTGATTGATGGCGTGAATATCCGGGATGTCACGCTCCGCAGTTTGCGACGGCAGATTGGCATCGTCCCGCAGGAAACGATTTTGTTTTCGGGCACGATCGCCCAAAATATCGCCTTCGGGCAAAACGCTACCGATTTTGATGCGATTCAAGAAGCCGCCAAAATTGCCAACGCCCATCAGTTCATCATTCAGTTCCCGGATGGGTACAACACCTGGGTCGGCGAACGGGGAGTGAATTTGTCGGGTGGGCAACGCCAACGACTGGCGATCGCTCGGGCTGTGCTCCTGAATCCGCGAGTGTTGATTCTGGATGAGGCGACTTCTGCCCTCGATTCGGAATCGGAAGCGTTGGTGCAAGAAGCGCTGGAACGGGTGATGCGGAATCGGACGGTGTTTATCATTGCCCATCGGTTAGCCACAGTTCGCCGTGCCGATCGCATCCTGGTATTAGAACAGGGGCGCGTGGTGGAGTCCGGCACCCATACAGAGTTGCTCAATCATGGCGGTCGCTATGCCCGCTTTTATACCCAACAATTCCAGGAACGGTAAGTTGGGTCTTCGCGATCGCCCTTGGCCTGCATTATTCATGAGAATTGCAGAAACGCCATGAGTCTAACGGGACATCGACGATTCCGCGATCGCCTCAAAAACAGTCTGGCTTTCCGAGTGTCGGGGCATCGCTAGAGCTGAACTGAACAACGTCGTCACCAGAGTCTGCCTGCGAAGCCTCAGCGTTGCCCTCTGGAGGCGGTTCGGGTTTCGGCGCGAGCGCTCAGTCGAACAGGGCTGCCACCCAAGCCCAGAATCCTGAGTTTGTTTAGAGACTCGCCTATCGCCCAACTGGTAGGCACACCAGACTGCTGGTTAGAAGGCTGTCGCAGACCGAGAGGGAGCGGGTAAACTGGGAGTACAATCGCACTTGCAACCGATTTCTGACCCACTCTCAGGACATCCCCCTATGGAGCCGTCGCTCATTGCCATTGCTACCCTTGCCGTGATTGGTTATCTGGTTGGTTCCGTCAAGGTGATCAATCAGGGTTACGAAGGACTCGTGGAGCGGTTGGGACGCTACGAACGGACGCTCAAGCCGGGACTGAATTTTGTCGTGCCGTTGCTGGATACGGTGTTGGTAGAAACCACGCGGGAGCAATTGCTGGATATTGAGCCGCAGTCCGCCATCACCCGCGACAATGTGACCATTACCGTGAACGCCGTCCTCTACTGGAAAATTTTGGATGTCGAGAAAGCCTACTACGCGATTGAGAATCTGGAAGATGCCCTCAGAAGTTTGGTGCTGACCACCCTGCGATCGGAAATTGGGCAAATGGACTTACGAGAAACTGTTTCTTCCCGCAACAAAATTAATCAGGCGTTGTTGAAAGAACTCGACCATGCCACCGAACCCTGGGGTGTGAAAGTGATCCGGGTGGAAGTGCAGGAAATTAAACTATCGGCGACCCTGGAAAAATCCCTGGAGACAGAACGGGCCGCAGAGAGTGAACGGCGGGCGCAAATCTCCAAAACAGAGGGGATGGTGGAATCGATTCGCCGCATCTCCAAAGCGCTCAAAGAAGATAAGGAAAATACCTCGCCCATTCTGCGCTATCTCCTGGCTCAACAGTGTGTGGAAGCCAATACGGAAGTGAGCAAGAGCAACAATTCCAAAATTGTGTTCATGGATCCCAACAAACTGAATGAAGCTATCACCGATTTGTTAGGGCAGGAACCCGATCGCCGCCAGGATTAACCCCTCATCGCCAAATCGCATCCGCCACCCGACACACATCTACCATTTCCCGCGCATCATGGACCCGGAGGATGTCGCATCCACCTGCGATCGCCGCACAACAGGCCGCTGCCGTCCCCCAGACCCGATCTTGGGGATCGGGACGATCCAGAATGTGACCAATAAAACTCTTGCGCGACGGCCCCACTAAAATTGGACAATCGAGCGAGTGAAATTCTCGTAGGCGGCACAAAATCTCCAGGTTTTGGTCAAAAGTTTTCGCAAAGCCAATGCCGGGATCGATCGCAATCTGGTGAGGGGCAATGCCAGCCGCGATCGCAGCGGCTTTCCGGGCTTCCAGAAAAGTAATCAACTCCGGGATCAAATCCTCATAGTCCGTCAGTTGTTGCATCGTTTGGGGGGTGCCGCGAATGTGCATTAACACAATGGGCACCTGCAACGCTGCCACCGTCGGCAACATCTCCGGATCGTAGGTTGCCCCCGAAATATCATTCACAATATCCGCCCCTGCCGCGATCGCCGCTTTGGCCACAGCGGCACGGGTCGTATCCACTGAGATCGGAATCTCTGAAATTTGGCGTACCGCTTGAATCACCGGAATCACGCGATCGAGTTCAGTTGGCAACGGCACTGTTTCCGCTTTAGGACGGGTAGACTGACCCCCAACATCCAAAATATCGGCACCTGCGGCAATCAGATGATGCGCCTGAGCGATCGCGGTTTCCACCGTCTCAAATTGCCCACCATCACTAAAACTATCTGGGGTGACATTCAAAATCGCCATCACATAGGTGCGCTGCCCCCAGTCTAGCGGGCGCTGCCGCAACGTCCAGGGCGGTAGAATTCTGTTCATTTGCTGCTTTACGATCAACTTCGTGGGATTTTGGGCACTATAGTTCTTTCCCAAAGTTGATCCTACAG
>JAIXVO010000124.1 GCA_027482985.1 Cyanobacteriota bacterium | reverse complement strand
GCAAACCTTACCAGATGTGTTGGAAGTGACTGGCTGGGTAGACGACGGCACAATTATGGGCGTTAGACATCGGCAGTATCCGCACATTCAAGGTGTGCAATTCCACCCGGAGAGTGTTTTAACCCAATCGGGTCGGGAACTATTGCGGAACTTTCTCCGTTCAATTCAATAAACGTGGTTTTGTGAGGAGTCTATGAAACGGCGGCAGTTGGTGCGCTATGCAGGGGCAAGCCTGCTTACAGCGTTGGGCATGGGAGCGACCTCTGGGTGGCAGCAAGGACAGGCTCAAGCGGGCGGTGCTCTGAATGTGCAATTCCTGGGACACACCTGTTTTCTGTTTACAGGCGGTGGCGCGGGACGCATTCTCGTCAATCCATTTCGCTCCGTCGGCTGCACGGCTGGATACAAGCCACCCCGCGTGCAGGTTGATTTAGTGATGATCAGCAGCCAGTTGCTGGATGAAGGCGCGGTCGAAATTCTGCCTGGTAATCCCAAACTCTTATTTGAACCCGGCTCCTACGACATTAACGGCAGAAAGTTTCAAGGGATTCGCACACCTCATGATTTGGTAGAAGGGCGTAGATTTGGCTTCAACGTGGCCTGGAAGTGGCAGCAGGCAGGGTTAAATATTCTCCATCTGGGCGGCGCGGCGGCACCGATTACGCCAGAGCAAAAGATTCTGATGGGACAGCCAGATATTGTCTTTATTCCTGTCGGTAATGGTCCCAAAGCCTACACGCCAGAAAATGCCAAAGCGGCGATCGCGGTTCTGAATCCCAAAATCGTGGTGCCCACCCATTACCTGACCCGGGCCGCGGCGAAGGATAAGTGTGATTTAGTGCCCGTGGATCAGTTCCTCGCCTTGATGAGTGGCACCCCAGTCCGTCGGGTCGGTAGCACGATCTCCCTGCGTCCTGCCGATTTGCCCCGCAGTGGCATGGTAATTCAGGTCATGAACTCGCCTGTATAAGCCAAATTTCATTCTCTGGTCACAGGTATTTAGCAACACTAGGGAAATTACTCGTTTAGGTAAACCTGCTGAAGTGTTTCCATCGATCAGCTGAGTGATTCTGCTGTCGGTCGGGCATGATCAAAGTAATGAGATCAATTTAGTTTAGGGTGCATATCGATGATTGCAATTTTGTTTCTGTTTGGCATGACTGGGTTTGTGACCTACTTACTTTGGAGACCAGATAACGGCTTACATTCCCGGTAATCATTCATTACCGACGTTCCCAGTGGTAACTCCATGACGCTTGTTGAAATCAACACCAAAACCCCTCCAAGCTCGACTCAGAGGGGTTTTGGGTATGGCTGGGTTGGCGGCGGGGATTACAACCGTGCCAACAAGCGATCGCCCACTCGCAGCGCATTAGCAATAATCGTGAGCGCGGGGCTGATCGCCGCATTAGCCGGGAAGAAACTGCCATCGACGACATAGAGATTATCCACATCATGCGCCCGACAATCCGGGTTCAGGACGGAGGATGACGGGTCTTCACCAAAGCGACAAGTGCCCACCTGATGTGCCACCACCTGAATCGGCATTTCCCCGTGGGGGTGCATCCCGCTGCGTTGCTCCGTGGTTTTCTCGACTCCCTTCAAGGCTTCTGTCCAGACGTACACTAACCGCTCATGGGCCTCCGTATTATTGGGGGTGTACTCCAAATACAGGCGCTTGCCATCCAACCGCACCCGATTATTGGAATTCGGCAAATCCTCGGTTTGAATCCACCACCCGATCGAGTGCGTCACCAATTGCTTCAAGCCAAATCCCGGCATCAGTTGCGCCAGCGGTGACAGGACGGGCGGCGATTCGGCAAAAATGACATCTTGCAACAGCCCCCCCGAATTTTCGATATGCCCCATCGGGTAGGGAAAATCTTTGTCGCCCCAATAAAAGTCATTCACGCTAATGGTGCGGGGAAACTTACCGGAGTTCGGCTTAGAACTCAGTTGTACCAGTGCCGTCATCCGTTGCTTCATCAGGTTGCGCCCCACCAGCCCAGAACTATTGGCTAACCCATCCGGGCAGGCATCATTCGCAGATTTCAGCAGTAAGGCAGCAGAATTCACCGCCCCACAAGCCAGCACCACAATGTCCGCCAAAAACAGGTAAGGCTTCCCGGCGATCGCCGCTTCCACCCCTTTCACCACCTTCCCAGAAGGGTTAGTGTGCAAACAAACTGCCGTCGCCCCCGTTTTCAAGGTGACATTCTCATGTTTCAGCGCCAACGCCACGCCGCTCACTTCCGCATCATTGGTCGGATCTTCACTTTCCCGCGTCAGTCCCAACGGTAGCGCCGTCGGATGTAACCCTTGCGCCGCGATCGCCTCACTGATTGCCTCAATTTGGGGTTCCTGGGCGATCGCGGGATAGGGAAAATCCTGACTGCGGAATGGTTCCGTCGGGTCAGTCCCCACCTGCCCATGCACCTTATACAGTTGCTCGGCTTCGGTGTAATACGGTTCAAAGTCCTTGTACTTTAAACACCACTCCG
>JAIXVO010000263.1 GCA_027482985.1 Cyanobacteriota bacterium | reverse complement strand
GAAGCCCATAAAGCCAAAGTCCTAAAAGACCAGTACAAGAAGTACTTTGCAAAACTCTCCGAACAAGAACCCCGCTTTCACTTTATTGATCCGGATGAGGTGGCAATTCGCAACAGTAAACAACTCTTTTACTGGGGCTACCACATCTACAGCGGCGAACCCCCTGAGTTAGCCTTCACCACGATCGGCGGTAAATGTGCCCCCAAAGCCGACTTCCTTAATCTCCTCGATTACCTGGAAGAACACTCGGACATTCGCCAACTCAAGACAGTGGAAAACTTCGCCCTGGATTTGTAATTTGTCAGGTGGCAGGCGATTGTAGCGAGAGGCGATCCCCGCTTCCCATGTCCTCAGAGGTCAATCTCTGCCATTCCCCAGCGAGACTTTCCCTGCTGCCGATGCGGTTCGGCTACCGCTGCCTGATAATGGAAGCTGGAGCATAGTCAGGTTTTTATGAGTTTTTACATTTCGCCCCGATTTCTCAACAAGCTAGCCATTCACATCACCAAAAATTACCTGACCCTGCCTAATGTCAGAGTGCCCCTAATTTTGGGGGTGCATGGGCGCAAAGGCGAAGGGAAATCGTTTCAGTGTGAGTTAGTGTTTGAGCGGATGGGCATCAACGTTGTGCAGATGTCTGCTGGGGAGCTAGAAAGCCCCGATGCGGGTGATCCGGCACGGTTAATTCGGCTCCGGTATCGAGAAGCGGCAGAGATGGTGAAGGTCAACGGCAAAATGGCCGTGTTGATGATTAATGACATTGATGCGGGGGCAGGGCGGGTGGATCAATATACTCAATACACCGTCAACACGCAGTTGGTGAACGGCACCCTGATGAACATTGCGGACCATCCCACGAATGTCCAATTGCCTGGCAGCTATGACGATCAGCCGATTCAACGGATTCCCATCATCGTCACCGGGAATGATTTCGCCACTCTGTACCAACCGCTGGTGCGAGATGGGCGGATGGAAAAGTTTTTCTGGGAACCCAACCGGGACGATCGCATTGGCGTTGTCGCTGGCATCTTTCAGGTGGATCAAGTCGCCCATGCAGACATTGAAACCCTGGTGGATACCTTTCCAGATCAGGCGATCGATTTTTATGGGGCACTGCGATCGCGGCTCTACGATGAGCAAATTCAGCAACTCATTCAGAGTGTTGGCATCGAACGCATTTCGCAGCGGATTGTCAACAGCAAAGAAGCCCCCCCCGAATTTCGCAAACCCGATTTCAGCTTGCCCCACCTGATCGAAGTCGGGAATGAAATGGTACAGGAACAACAGCGGGTGCAAGAAAGTACCTTGGCTCAGGAATACAACAAATTCCTTTACAACCGGCGGCTGGGCGAAACCGATCCCAAATCAGCGCCCACCTCGGAGGCTCACTTCTTCCGCGCCTACACCCCTGCGCCCACTAGCGGCAACGGTCATGCGATGCCCCCGCCCCCGCCGCAACCCACCACCCCTTCCTACGCTGGACAACCTGCCTCCACGCGGCTCACCACCGAAATGGTGACCGAAGTGAACCGAATTTTGGGACAGGGCTATCGCCTTGCCATTGAATTTGTCGATCATCGCCGCTTTCGCACTGGCTCCTGGAATTGCTACGGCAGCTACGACCGGGATGGCGCGATCGCCCTGCAAGAATTAGCCACCTGTCTCGATGAACACCCTCACGATTATGTGCGGCTCGTCGGCATTGATCCCGGTGCCCGTCGCCGCCTAATCGAAACCATCATCCAGCGGGCAAAATCCTTAACCTGAAATCAGCCCCAGTCTTTCTCAGGGTAGTTGCAGAAGCATGTCCAGACTTCTTATCCTGAGTCTGAACAAACCATAAACCATACCCAATTTAGATCGCAAACGTTACACAAGATTGGTGCGTAGGGGCGAATGGTTATCATTCGTTTCAACTTAAAGCAAAAAGTCCCACTGTTAAACCGATAGCTCCCGCATCGATCCCCCTAAATCCCCCTTAAAAAGGGGGACTTTCAAGCCATCTGGTTCCCCCCTTTTTAGGGGGGGGTAAGGGGGGAACCAGATTGAGAGCCTTCCCTTAAGAGGATTCCAGCTTAAGTTGAAGCCAGTGATGGTTATTCGCCCTGACCCAATTCTCGCGATCGCAGTCTCTCCGATATTTAGTGCAATGAGCTATCCTCAACCGCCCTGGACAATTCAAGGACAAGGTTTATTTAATCTCCATTTACTGGAAATTGAACGAGTGCGTCCGTTCATCCCTAGTGAGTTTCAGGTGATTTCTCTATTCCCTGGAAAAACAATCGGTGGTATCTACATCGCGACTTATCAAGCTGGTTCGACTTTGATTTATAACGAATTAATTGTCGTTAGCGGCCTGGTTGCTTATGCGAATCACATTGGTGTCTGGATTTCTCACATTTATGTTGATCATCCTGATTCCGTTGCGGGAGGGCGATCAATTTGGGGATTACCGAAAGAATTGGCTCAATTTGATTGGGACTCAAATCATCCACCCCGTGTGAAAGTGAGACAGGGCGATCGCGAATTATGTCAATTAGACTGTCACTGGCAAACTCCGAGGATTCCCCTACCGCCGCTCACCGCTCCAGTCTTGAGCCTAGTCGCAGGACTGCCCCACCAATTTCAAGCCGTCGGCACCCTCAATTTGCAACTCGTGAAAGCAACGCTGACAGTTCCTTCCAGCAGTCCTTTTGCCGCCTTGCAATGGGAACAAAGCTGGTTATCTTTTTATAGCGATCGCCTGTCGGTCACAGTTGCGGCACCCACCCCATTACTTCCCCGCTAATGCCGCAAGACTAGATGATTTTGATCATCTAGCGAAATTTTGCCCTGCTCCTGCAACTTACCCAGCAGCCGTGTCACCGTGACGCGAGTGGTACAGCAAGCACTCGCAAAATCTTGATGCGTCAACCGTGCCCGCAAGCGAATGCCCTGCTCTACAGGTTGTCCCATCACCTGTTTTAATAACTCCAGAAAACTATTCAACCGTTCTTCCACTCGAATTTGCCCATAAATTGCTAACAGGCTTTCGGTTTGCTGCAACCGTTGTTTTAAGGACGACAGTAACGCCTGCGCCAGTTGGGGAGATTGTGCCACCTCTGAGATTGGAATTAGCGCCAGTTTCACAGTGGAGAGGGCGATCGCCTGATAAGTATGAAGGGCGGTCAAGGTCGCGCCAAACACCATGCCATCGCCCAACAAGCCCATAATCACCTCTTCCCCCCGCTCCGACATGGTCGTGAGTTTGACCACCCCATCCACCACCAACCACACCGTTTGGGGCTCAAAGGAAATCGTTTCCCCTTTCGTAAATTGGTACAGCGGGCGATCGCGAGTCGGATTATAAGTCGGATTATCCAGGGCGGCTTCGGCTCGCTTGCGTTCTGTAATGTCACGAATCAGCCATTGATAAAACGTCTGACTTTGCTCCACGGGGCGCGTCAGACTCAAACAGAGTAGGGCATTAAATACTTGATTGGGGCGACGCTGTAAGCGGACTGAAAACTCAATGCGATCGCTCGATGTAGTTCCATTCAATCCTTTGAATTGCTGCAATTGATTCAATTTTGCCTGAAATAAACTCACATCTTCAGGAATCACTAAACTCACTAAAGACTGACCTAATAAATACTGTGACTGCGTATTCACCAATGTGATCATGACTTGATTGGCTTGTCGAATCACACCCGCAGCATCCGTCAAAATATAACCATCTGGGATTAGTTCAACTAAATCCTGGTACCGTCGCCGCTCCTGTTCTAGCTCCCCTTGTACAGCCACCCGTTGTTCACTCTGATGAGCCAGCTCTTGCAAAGCCAATTGCAATGCTTCAGAGACGATGCCCAACTCCTTTAATGCTGTGGGCAAAAGTTCCGGGGCGGGGCTGGGAGAGGCATTGGCAACCTGGTAAAGTTCAGCTAAACGCTCGGAAGCAGACTTTGCTCGTCGGTTTAATGAACGAATGTTATTCATGCTGCAAGGTGAGGAGGATGACAAAAAACGGCTTGCCGTAGCGAACCAGCGCTCCAACGAACGAATGAGAATGACCCAACCTGTCGGTTTCAGGAGATAGGCAGTTCTGGTGAGCTCCGAGATTGAGACAGATTGCCCTTCACCAGTGGGTGAGACACCACCCTACAGATCACTGAGGTCATTAACAATTCGTTAAAATTGCTGACTGGTCAAATCATAGAAACACCCACCCTCAATTTAAACCCTCCCCAGATAGATAAGCTGTTAACGGCACCAAGGATGGGCGAAGCGGCGATCGCGCCATTCATTCAACTGGGTTACAGTGGCTCACCTTTAGGAGAAGAGGCTATAGCGTTGCAGTTGGGTTTGAATCAGGGGGGGAAGCAATTTGTGAAGT
>JAIXVO010000596.1 GCA_027482985.1 Cyanobacteriota bacterium | reverse complement strand
GAATGTGAGGGAGGGGGAGGGAGGGGAAGGGAGGGGAAGGGAGGGGAAGGGAGGAGTCAGGAGTCAGGAGTCAGGAGTCAGAAGACGGGAGGGAGGAGGGAGGGGGTAGAAGATGGGAGGGAGGAGGGAGGAGTCAGGCATAAGGGCTGAGACCTGCTGAATTTGTTGGTTGCGCCCTTTGGAGGCGGTGTTTTGGATTTTTCCTTTGCCGCGATTATGGAAGACAGGCCAGCGGCGCGTTTCTACCAACCTCATAATCTCTGGGAGACGTGCCAATCGCGTAATCTCCGGGAGACGTGCCAGCGGTGCGTCTCTACCAATCGCCTCTTGCGCCTGACTCCTGTCTTCCTCCCGCCCCCTCCCGCCCCTCCCCACTCCTTAATTCATTCTGAATTTCCATATCCCCGGCGCAATCAAAGGGTAAGCATCGTTTACGATGAGCGGTTAGGGCTGTGGGAAAGAGTCAGTATGCCAATGCGGATTAATTTTGGGCGAGAAGTTTGTGGACAGCTAGAGCTGGCGGCGGAGCGAGAATGGCTGGTCACAAATGGCATTGGCGGCTATGCGGCAGGCACGATCGCGGGGTTACTGACTCGCTGCTATCACGGGTTGTTGGTGGCGGCTTTAGACCCACCGCTGGGCCGCACGCTGCTGCTCACAAAGCTGGATGATATTGCGCTGTATGGCGATCGCTACTATCCGCTGCATACCAATCGGTGGGCGGATGGGGCCGTGGGACCGCATGGCTATCGGCAGATTGAACGGTTTGAGTTGGAAGGCTCGATTCCAGTGTGGCGCTATGCCTGTGCGGATGCGTTGCTGGAAAAACGGATCTGGATGCAGCCGGGGGCGAATACGACTTACATTTACTACCAGTTACTACGCGCCACCCAACCGTTTAGCCTGACGCTGAAAGCCTTGGTGAATTATCGGGATTACCATAGCCGGACGCAGGGACAGGGCTGGCACATGGAGATTGATGCGATTCCGCAAGGGGTGGTGGTGTCGGCCTACCCGGAAGCGGTGCCGCTTGTCCTCAAGAGCGATCGCGGCGAATTTGTGCCGAATCATGATTGGTATTACGGCTTTGATCTGGCGGCGGAACGGGAACGGGGACTGAGCGATCGCGATGACCATTTACATGCGGCGACGTTACAAACTCCGCTGGAAGTGGGCGAAACGCTGACCCTGGTGGCGACGACGGAACCGAAACCGTCCCTGCATGGCGATGCCGCCCTGAAATTGCGACGGACTCACGACCAGAAGTTGATTGGCCTGTGGAAGTCGAATCGCGCCACTGAAACCCGAGAAAATCCTGAATTCCCTTACCGACTGGCGATCGCGGCGGATCAGTTCATCGTCAATCGGGCATCGCCGGAAGACCCGCACGGCAAGACCATCATTGCGGGGTATCCCTGGTTCAGTGATTGGGGCCGGGATACGATGATTAGCTTGCCGGGGTTGACTCTGGAAACAGGCCGCCCGGAAATTGCCCGTTCGATTCTCCGCACTTATGCTCGTCACGTTGATCAGGGGATGATTCCCAATCGTTTCCCGGATGCGGGGGAAACGCCCGAATACAACACGGTGGATGCGACCCTTTGGTATTTCCACGCGCTGGAAGTTTACTATAACGCCACCGAGGATGATGATCTGATTCACGAGTTGTTTCCGGTCTTAGCCGATATCATCGACTGGCATTGTCGGGGCACGCGGTTCAATATCCATCTTGATCCCGCCGATGGGTTGCTCTATGCAGGGGAGGCGGGGGTGCAGTTGACCTGGATGGATGCCAAAGTGGGGGATTGGGTGGTAACGCCGCGCCTGGGCAAACCCGTGGAAGTGAATGCTCTCTGGTATAACGCCTTGCGGACGATCGCCAAACTTTCCCGCCGGATTGGGAAACCGCATCAGGAATATGACGCGATCGCGGATCGGGCACTGGCTCGCTTCAGTCGCTTTTGGCATGAAGAGTTGGGCTACTGTTACGACGTGCTGGATAGTCCCAATGGCGATGATGCCTCTCTGCGCCCGAATCAATTGCTGACCGTCTCGTTGCCGGAAAGTCCGCTGTCACCTGCCCAACAAAAGGGCGTGGTGGATACCTGTGCTCGATCGCTGCTCACCTCCCATGGGTTGCGATCGCTGGCACCCGACCAGGATCAGTATCAAGGTAAATATCTCGGCTCCCCGTTGCAACGGGATGGGGCTTACCATCAGGGGACGGTTTGGGGGTGGTTGCTCGGCTCCTTTGTGCAAGCGCATTTGCGGGTGTATAGCAATCCGGTGGTGGCTCGCAGTTTTCTGGAACCGATGATGAATCAGCTCTTTGCCCATGGGTTAGGGTCTTTGGGTGAAATTTTTGATGGGGATGCGCCCTTTACCCCGCGCGGTTGTTTTGCCCAGGCGTGGACGGTGGCGGAAGTGTTACGGGCTTGGATGGCGGTGGAGCGGTTGGAAGAGAAGCAACGGAGTTAGGCATGGAGCAAGGATGGGCAGCGCGATCGCGTCACAGCATTCGCCAAGGGGTTTGCTAGAATCGCGGAGTTCGTCTCGTCAAGGTATTGCACCACATGGATCGTCGTTCGTTTCTTTCCTGGGTGGGGTTAGGCTGGTTAGCCAGTTCGCTCCCAGTCGCGCTTGCGGCTTGCTCGAATCAAACGGCCAGTGCACCACCCACCGTCACCGCGATCGGCACACCGAGTGCGGATGGCTTTCAGGCTGTGAGTACGGTTGCTGACCTGGATAAAGCTGGACAGCTCATGGTGAAAGATTTTCCTGGCGGCGCTGTCCTCGTTGTGAAAGATGCCGCCGGGGTTACCGCCGTCAGCCCCACCTGCACCCACCAAGGCTGTGTGGTGACCTGGAAGGGGGATCAAAAAGCCTTTGTTTGTCCCTGCCATGATGCCAAATTTGCAGCGGATGGCAAAGTTGTGGCTGGACCCGCAACTCGTCCCTTAAAAACCTTTACCGCCAAAATCGAAGGGGATTCGGTACTGGTGAAAGCCTGAGCAATCAGCGGCAGGCGGGTGAATTCGCCACTTTGCCCCCTGCCGCGCCAATTCAGGATTATGGATTGAATCACCTGCAATCGCTACAAAATTCGATGTGATTCAATGCTCATGACTCAGCGGCGATCGCTCATACTGTGGCGACCAGAGGTGCAGTCGTAATCAGCGGGTCAGGAACGGGGAACGATCGCTTTTCGAGCAAGGTAAATTGGCGTTGAGCCGCATCGTAGGCATAAACAAACCCGGCTTCAATCTCGTAAATCCAGGCGTGTAAATTCAACTGCTTGCTGTGCAACTTGGAGCGAATCGCCGGGTAAGTTTCCAGATTCTCAATTTGGGTCAGGACATTTTGCTCGATCGCGATCTTCCACAATTGGTCGGGTTCTAAGCCAGCATAGTTGTCCAACACCAGGCGGCGAGTCGCTTCCCCATGCCGTTTCAGCCAGTCGTATACAGACGGCATTTGTTCGGCGAGGGAACCAATCTGCAACAGCCCTTTCATCGCGCCGCAGTGAGAGTGACCGCAGACGATAATATCTTTCACGCCAATGCCCACTGCGTATTCCACGCCTGCCGCTTCCGCACTGCTAGCCGCCCCAAAGGAGGGAATGATGTTGCCCACATTTCGCATCACAAATAATTCGCCGGGTTGCGCCTGGGTAATCAGGCAGGGATCGATCCGCGAATCGGAGCAGGTAATAAACAAAACATCCGGCGACTGCCCCCCGGAAAGGCGTTCGAAAAGTTCTCGGTGATCGTTGAAATAGTTGCTGTGAAACGAATTGAGTCCTTGAATGAGTCCAGTTACTGACATAGCTCTCTTCCAGATACAGGTGCAACCAACCAACGAAGCCATCAGATGGCTCTATAATGCCCATCTACAAATCAAATGTTTCACTTTCCGTATTTATGTAAAGTTTAGTAAAAACCTATTCTTACAATAGCTTAGTCTCTATGCTGCTTGCTGTCGAATTTGCTACACGATCGCACCGTTAATGCCCTCCCCCGCTCAACTGGTTCACTTGGGCAAATCCTGGGGGTCAGCAGGCTGTTGCGACTTTTGTCGCGGGATGCCAGGCGTGCCAAGGGGGGCAGTGCTGGTCAGCGCTTGAATTGCGCCATGAAGCGGCGATCGATCCGATCTTTCCAACGCCAGAGCAGGGGCGATCGCCAACCCCACCGACCTCTCGCCGCGATCGCTTGGCCATCAGCAGTATTGATCAAGCTGAGATATTGCTGCTGCGGATGAAAGGGGATTAAGGGTTGCTGTTGGCAGTAGCGGCGCAGATTGCGGACTAACGGTTTACCTTGCCGCACGGCAAACACTCCCGCTTTGGGACGCGGATGATTGATCATGGTGGCAATATCACCGACGGCAAACACATTCGGGTGAGATCGAGATTGCAGCGTATCTGTAACCTGGATGAAGCCGCGATCGTCCAGTGCCAGTCCTGTTGTCGCCAACCAATCAGGGGCAGCGGCTTGCGTCACCCAGATAATGGCATCACAGGTGAGTTCCAATCCCGATTGGCAGCGGATGGTGGAGCCGGCGATCGCCGTTACTTCGGTATTTAAGTGCAGATGAATCTGGCGGGTTTGCAATAACTGGGTGAGGAGGCGCCGCACGGTGGGATTGAATTGCGGCACCAGTTGATCGCCCCGCTGTAGCAGGTGGATGGTCAGATGGCTGGGGGGTTGTTGATGGGATTGAAGTAGGTGATGAATTCGATGTTGCATGGTCAGTGCCAGTTCTGCCCCCGCTGCGCCGCCACCGACGATCGCCAGTTGTACGGGGCGATCGGGTTGCTGGGCAATGGTTGCTAGCAGGGCATCCCATTGATCGAGAAAGGGGCGGACGGGTTTGGCGGGCATGAGGTTGACCGCAGTGGCACTGTCAGGCGGGAGGACGGGTGTGCTGCCGATGTCGATGGACAGTAAATCGAAGGCGATGGGGGGATGGCGATCGCACAGAACTTGCTGTTGGTTCAGGTCTAACCCCAGGACGCGATCGACATAAAATTGCGCCCCAGCAAAATCTGCTAGAGCGCTTAAATTTACATGACAGTCGATGTCGGAGTAAAAACCTGCGATGCGACCGGGAATCATGCCGGAGTAGGCACTTTCGGCAGCCTCGGAAATCAGGGTGAGGCGAACGCCAGGGAGGGGGTGCAGGCCCAACAGTCGGAGGGCGATCGCATGGGTATGTCCACCGCCAATCAAGACTAATTCTTGAGTGACTGG
>JAIXVO010000283.1 GCA_027482985.1 Cyanobacteriota bacterium | reverse complement strand
TTAAAGGCCACGGTTCTTGCATAGGCAGAGTTTTCGTCCTTATCGCCGCGTTTGCCGAGGCGATTGGGGGTGGCGCCCTGGCCGACCCAAAGCCCAATCTCGAAGGGCCACTGACCGAGCTTTATGGGGTCTGTTTGCCGCTCCAGTTCCAGCGCACAAATGAGTCGGGCGGCTCGTTCTAGCTGGTCCAGGGTAAGTAATCGCAGGGTGTAGCGCATGAGGACGCTCAGACCGGCGGACTGGATGCCGGGATGCTGGAGGCGGCGCAACACCAGCGTAAAGGCGGCTAGCCCCAAATAGGCTTCCGTCTTGCCACCACCCGTCGGGAAAAAGAGCAGATCAACGATGCCACGATCGCCACAATCGGGCTGGGCAATGCTGACCAGATTGAGCAGGATAAAGGCTAACTGAAACGGTCGCCAGGCAGGGGGGGTAAAGTGCTCTGGGGGGTGGTTTGCCTCCTGGCTGAGTTGCCGCCGCCGCGCGATCGCCACGGCTCGATTGGCAATTTGAAAGGCTGCTAACACCTGGGGGTCGGCCAGGGCATTGATGCCAGCTTCAATGCGATCGCAGGCCCGCCGAGCGTCGTTTAACAGCGCTTGGGCAACGTTGTTGGCCTGGGGGGAAGCAATTGGGGTATTGGCTTGAGCGGTAATCCAGGTGCGGTATTCGGCCACCATGGGATTGAGCATTTGGCGGATGGCGTCTACATTGGCGGCCGCAGCTAACGCCTCCATACCCAGTTGCACCATCGGCAGCGGCGTCGCTTCGACCTTGGGCACGGCGGCGATCGGAATCCAGGTCGTACAGACTTCGGTGCAGTTCCCCTCAGCCCCAACCTGGCTCCCACTGGGGGAAACCCCCTCATCTCCAACCCTTCTCCCATCAGGGGAGAAGGGAGCCGGAGCGTTGCCCTCGCCCTGAATGGGAGCGGGGCTAGGGGTGAGGGGGGCATGGGTGAGGACGGAGACGTTGTGACCCACGGCAAACTCATAGTCATGGCGATATTGCAGACTCGCGATCGCTTCGTCTGGGTCTTTGCTGTCGAGACCGCGCAGGTCTGAGCGAGGCACAAATCCTTCCCGGCATTGCACGATCAAGCAGGTTTGAAAGGCAAAGGCGGCATCTTTGTCGCTGTTGGGCATCTGGCGGTAGTTGACGAGAAAGATGGAGACGGAGCGGGTTCCGGTCTCAAAGCGCGGGTCAACCACAGGCCGACAGTTGACGACTAAGGTGAGACCACTCCCACCCGGAATCTCAATTGCACACGAGTCTTGCTCCGGCTGAATGGGCACTCGGAGGGACACCGTTTGGGGCAGGCGCTGCCAGCCTTGGAGTTGACGCGGCTTGGGGTCGCTCGGAGCCTCAACTTCGAGATCTTGACTGGCCAATTCAATGGGTTTGTAATCGGCCCAATGTACCGTCGCCGTCAGTGCTTGGGTCTGTGGCGAGAGGAGGAAACTCAGTCCCATTGAGGCGGGAAACAGGGCTTTGCGAGCGGGCGCGACTTCCGGCGTTTGGCTATCTTCACTCGTTGCCCCAGCGCCTAACTCCTGGGGTTCAACATCTCCTTCATCGTCGGAGCGATCGCCTGGTTTGGCCCCAAAGGGAGCCAGGAATCCGGTGAGATACCATTTAGACGGCGCTTGCGTGAGAATTTCCTCGGCGTGTTCGAGATCATCCGGTTTCGGCCCCACCAGATCGAGTTGGAGGGCATCGACGAGCGTGGCGCGAATTTCAGCCGAAGTAGGTTGCAGCATCATGGGGATTGAGTGAAGGATACCGATTGATGATTGGCAAGGACGCTCTGAAGACTTGAGCAAAAGAGGCTATCAAAACTTAACTAAGCTAGAGATGGCGCACCGGAAGCAATTCTCTAAGTTTCGTTATTCAGTGCTCGCAGCATTGAAATATTCGCAATATTCGAAGTGAACGAAAAGGGGGTTAGGCGATCGCGTATCCAGTATGTGCGCGCACATGGTAGGGATGGAAGGCGAGGACGATGTGATCTTTGGGCACTCCGGCGGCAACGAGTTCATCAGTGATGCCGTGGTCGAGTCCGTCGTGGTGCAGCCAGATTTTATCGTTGCGGATCTCAGCATCAAAGATTAGGGCGTGAATTCGTCTATCGTCAATCCATCCTTCATCAATCACGAGATAGCGAGTCTGATCATGACTCACGATCAACTGACTGATGTCACCTTTAGAACTGCGATTAAAGAATTCACAGTATTCTTCCAGGAGGCGATGGAGAATTTTGCGGTCATGGTCTAAAGCGGTAAGGGTATCCATTGGATGATTTCCTCCTGAGCTTCGCTAAAAACTAAAAGGTTCAGATGACGACTTTTAAGGACAATTTGCACTATCTCTTCTTGAAAAAAGCCAGCGTAAATCGTGTTACGAATTGCCAAGTAAAGTCAGCGATCGGGATATTGAGTTCGCATCAGGTCTTCATAGAGTAGATATTGACCCAGTGCTTGCTCCAGGTCGTTAACCGGAGATGCGCTCATAAAGCTTTTAACTTCTACCGCAATTTTTTGATGCTCCCGCTCAGCAATTAGCAGCTTTTCAGCTCCCAGATCAATCAAGAGGTCGCGCTTTCCCACTCTTAAGGGTAAGTTATCCGTGACCATCCACCCGTCCTTTTCTAGGGCAGTTTTTACAGTGCCGTGGTAGAGGTCTTTGGCGGGCATGGTTTTAGGCTAAAACAGGTCGAGTTGTGCTTGGTCGGGGGGGATCAGGTCGAGTTGTTTTTGGGCGGGGGGAAGTGTGGAGTCGGCGGTGATGGGCTGGGCGGGTGCTTGGCGGCGGTTGGGGTGGCCGCCTAATTTCTCTGTCTCAGCCCGTTCTTGATTGAGTTTCAGCAATCGGGCGAGGACTTCATCGTGGACGGCTGCGGGCCAGCGGTAGCGCCAGGGTTTCTTTCTGCCTCTTTTCCCTTCCCCCTCTCCGGTGCCACCCTCACCCCCGGCCCCGCTCCCATCGAGGGCGAGGGGTGAATCGTCGTCGTAGTCGAGGCGGAATTCGCAGGCGGTGGGGATGTCGTGCCAACCGTAGGCATCGAGGACGGCGCGATCGCACTGGGCATGGAGGTGGCGCAGGTGCAGGATGTCGGGGTCGGTTTCGTCGGGGTCGTGGAAGCGGTTGTAGGTGGCGGTGAGACCCTGGTTATTGCGGCGCATGAGGGCGGCGCGGAATTCGTAGTAGGCTTGGCCGGTGGATTCGACCTCATCCCCCCGGCCCCCTTCTCCACGAGTGGAGCAGGGGGAGAGAGCGGCTCGGTTCCCCTCGCCCTCGCAGGGAGAGGGGCTAGGGGTGAGGGTCGGGAAGGGGAAGGTTTCGAAGCAATCAGAGGGCGCGTAGCGCATTAAATCTAATGCTGAACCACTAAAAAAACGTGCCCAAATTTCATGAACGCGAGATTGAAGGATACATAAAGCCGTATAAGTTCCTAAAGTGAAAATGATAAGTTGCTCGGAGTAAACACTTCCAGTCGGCAAAAAGGTGAACGTACTGTGTGGACTTATACGAGAAATGACTAAAACCCGATCGCACTGGGCGATCGCTCTAAACAACGCAGGTGTGTATCTTCCCCAAAGCCACCAACGTTCTTTTCTGCGTCTTCCATCTGATGTATTTACATTTAGCTTGGCTCGTTCAGGCTTCACTTTCTCTTCTAAAATCGCCATCAAATCAGGATATTTTCGCGCTTCCTCTTCCTTCAGGTCACCGAAATTAATCACGTAGCGATGGTGCGCATGGGTGGGACTGGTGTTGACTTCTTCGCCGCCGATGTAGGGGAAAATGCGTTCGGCGTTGCGTGGATCTTGGGCCATTAAGCGGTGCATTTCGGCAATGGGGGTCGCATCCGGGTTGGAATCATCAAAAGTGAACCCCATACCCAACACATAGCTGCCGACAAAACTCTTGTGCGCATTCGCAAATAACACGGCAGGGTCATCATGACCGCCCTGGTCAAACAAAAATGCCGTGATTTTTTCCACGGGCTTACCATCGAGCATACAGGGTGGAATATAGGTCATCAAATGGCTCCTGATCCGATCATGAAATATCTCCTATGAGGAACCCAATAAAAGGTTTTGAAATGGTTGCGTATTCTTCCAACGGTAAGTATGAAAGTCTCGCTGATCGACTGAAAAGATGCGTCCGTGTCCCAAATGTTCAGCCAAAATCACCAGGGAGGCATCGGCTAAATCCATGGGCAGGTCAGCGTATTGCTGCATTAACTGTTCAATTTTTGAACCCTGTTGAGGCTCTAGCTCAAATAGTGTGAAGAGGTTTTGATTGTAGTTATGGATGAACTTAAGTTGGGCGTTGTTTCCCTTCCGCACCAGTAAAAGATGACAGGTTTCAGTCATTACAGGCCAAGTTGTAATTAGAGGTTCCCTGTAGGTCTGGAAAGCCTGGTTTGCGGCTGCGTGATACGTATCTTTTTGATCCGCAAGTGCTAACCAAAAACCTGTATCAGCGATGATCATATTTTGCACCCCAGGTTTCTGAGAGAACTTGCTTATAGGTCGTAGAAAGGTTTTCTTCAACCGATACGCACCCAATAAAGCCACTTTCCTGAAACTGCTGATAGGGGTCTGGATCAGCAGTTGACTCTGGCTGATTTTTTTGGGGGTAGCGCTTCTTCAGAATTTCGAGAAAATCCATCAGCAATAGTTGAGCTTCTGCCGGTAATGCTTCGACATCTGTTTGCAGTTGTTCCAGGTTCGACATCATGCCCTCCAGAAGTTCATGGGTACTGCGATCGCGGTGATTCAGTCTACTTTCATAATATGCACCACGCTGACGACCACTGCCGCCAATCCCGGCCATTTGTAACGGCGGGTGGCATTGTAAATCAGCCCGCCCTGGTGGCAAATAAACCGGAGGCCCGTGCTGCGGGTGTCGCCCTGGGCGATCGTATTGGTGGCAATTAAGCCTAACGTGCCGCCCTGCCGCAACAAGGTGAACGATCGCCGGAAAAAGTGGGCCACTAAATCCGCGTTGCCGTGGGATTCGGGATGCATGATTTTCAGCCAGTCCAGATACCCCTCCGGATGAGCATTAATCGTCGTATTTTTGCCTGCAAATGGCGGATTCCCAACGATCGCATCAAACCCCCGCTGCTCCCGCTCAAACACTTCCGGAAACTCCAATTCCCAGTTAAACGGCACCACGGCTTTGCGGCCCGTCGTCAGCCGCGCTACCACCGCTCGCATCTCCGCTGCGTCCACTAACCCCTTCTCATAGGCAATCAACTTGCCGCCCAATTCCTCCCGGTAGTGCTGCCGTTGTTTGGCATTTTCCCCGGCAAAGAACGCGGCAACAGCAATATTTGCGGTTAGGCGAGCGGGTGCTAAGGCGCGATCGACATCCTGCAATAACGCCTGTTTCGTCTCTGCATCCCCATCCGATCGCGTATCCGACGTTTGAATTTGCTGTCGATAGGCCAATGCCTGCGTTGCCGACTGTTTGATCAACCGCTTGTGGGCTTCAAAAAACGTCGGTTCATAGGCGGCATTGGCTCCAAAGCTACCAATCTCTGCTCTGGTCAGCCCCACCAGCGAATCCCCACACTTCAGCGCATGATCCAAAAACGTAAACGGCAAATCTTTTGCCAGCGTCACCAACCACAGCGAGAGACGAGCCAGGTTGACGGCGAAGGGGTTTTTGTCTACCCCGTAGAGGCAGCGTTGGGCGACGAGGCGACGGGCGAGGATAGTGGGATCGACCTCACCCTCCGGCCCCCTCTCCACGGGTGGAGAGGGGGAGGAGGAGGAGGATTGTTCTGGTGACGGTTCTCCACGAGTGGAGAACGGGGGTGAAGCTCGTTCCGATTCCCCCTCTCCGTGCGCAGAGGAAGGCAGTGAAGCTCGTTCTAGTTCCCCCTCTCCGTGCGCGGAGAGGGGGCTAGGGGGTGAGGTGATTTCGTTGTAAATTGCTTGCAGAACAGTTTCGAGACTGGTTTCTACCGCTTCATTCCGAAACCGTAATACATGCAGATTTTGAGTCCGAATGGCGGCTTCCCGAATGCGATCGTAGTCCTGTTGATCCGGGCGATCGTGGATCGCGCCATCCAACTCAATTACAAGTCGATGTTCCACACAATAAAAATCGGCAATATATCGCCCTAATGGATGTTGCCTGCGGAATTTGAGATTTTCAAACTGCCGATTGCGTAAAACACCCCACAGTAAATCTTCTGCACTGGTTTGCTCTTTTCTCAACTCACGGCACAGCGCATAAACATACCCCGGCACAGGCGCTACTAGCCGCTCCCCTCCCCCCGCTCCAAGTCGCGTCTCCCCCTCACCCCCTGGCCCCCTCTCCACGGGTGGAGAGGGGGAAGGGGGTGGAGAGGGGGAAGGGGGTGAGGTGCCATAATAATTCCAGGCTTCCACCAGCTTATCTGCCAACTGCCGACAGACTTCCACCAAAAATGCCGCCGACCCCATCGCCAGATCGCACACCTTCAAATCCAACAACTGCTCTGGGGTGGGATGCTCCCCTAAATTCTTCAGCACTGGTTCCAGCGTCTTCTCCACGATCGGCTGCGTCAACTTCCGGGGCGTGTAGTGCGACCCCGATCGCCGCCGTTCCTCTCCCGGTTGCAAAAACAGACTGCCTGCTGCTAACAAGTTCGGGGTGCGGGGCGAAACTCGCCGACCAATGGCAACCGCAATATCTTCTGCGGTTTTTGCCTCTTTCAGTTCCTTCTGGCCTGCTTTTGACAATTCACACTCTGCCTCTTTGAGCAGCTTGGCGCGATCGGCTGGCTTTGCTGCCAAAATCTGGTCTACATCCACCACCACATCTTTCGGCCGCACTGCCAGCGATCGCCCCTGGGCGATCTCCACTTCATAGCCCATGATCGCCTCATAGACTGAGCCAATCTGCTCCACATCCAAAGCACGGTAGGACAACCGCTCGCCATCCAACATCAGCAGCTTATCCAACATCCGATAAATCACCCCATCCGAGACGCGAGGGGCTTCAATTCTGCCAGAGGTGGCAAACCCAGAACCGAGGGGACGACCTTCTAAAAAGGGATATTCATCCGGATCAAACAACTGCCCATGCCGTGCCGGGAGATACTCTGCCGTCGGCCCACCGCCGTCATACACCAGCCGAAATAGGCTCAACAGGGTTGCCCAGGCGCCATACCGCTGATCCATCGTATCCGGGTAGTTGCCTGCATCTTCCCGCAACTTCTCATACAGCCCCGACACGGCATAGTGCCGCTGATACACCTCATCATCTGGCATCAGCCCTTCATCCTCGGCATAGAGCAGAAATACCAGCCGCATCAGGGTCGCAATCAGTCCCCCATAGATATGTTGTCCACCGTCACCCGCAACTCCTGTCCCATCAAGGGCGGGTCCACCCTCACCCCCGGCCCCTCTCCCATTAAGGGAGAGGGGAGAAAGGAAAGGAGAAAGGCAAGGAGACAGGAGGGGAGTGAGGATTTTGCCATTGACGGCGGCATCTGCTGCCTGAAATCCTCGCAACAGTTCCCACAGGGCATCTAAAACCTGACCTGACAGTTTGGTGGAAACTTCGGCTTGATAATTTCGACTATCCTCCAACAACCGATTCAGCCGCTGATTTTCCGGCACATTAAATAGCCGATCTTCGCCCAGTAGCAGATCGAGTGCCCCTAGAATTAACCGCCCTGGCACCTCCGTCATTGCTTGAATGGGAAAGGTCAGATGGCCAGAAGACTCTCCCTTGGGCGCATACACCAACCGCAACTCAGTGCCATTCACCAGCAGTCCGGTATTCACCCCCGTTTCCCGCAGTAAGCGCTCAAACTTGGCCTGAATGCTGGCCTGCCACCCCTGCCCCGTCACTGAGGCCGGATCATCTTGATCAAAGGGCAATCCTGGCGAAATCGCTTGAATCAACAGCACCCAACGATCGCTGTCCGGGTCACGAACGGCATAAGTCGGCTGCAATACCTCTCCATAACTGGGCAACGACACCGATAGCGCTGCTGGCAATTCCGCCTGTCCTGGTGCGCCGACGAGATCGCGATCGCGCCACCCTAATACTTTCTGAGTAAAGGCTGGAAAGTTATCAATCCAGGCGATCTGGTCATGCTGATGACGAGGCAACGGTGCGGTTGAAATGACCGCCAGTAATCGATCTTGGAGATCAACCAGGTTGCCGCGATCGATAATCGCCTGGGCTTTCACCAGGGCTGGCGGTGAAACCACCAACCCCACCGGTTGCAATAACCCCAACCATTCCTTGTGCCGCAGAATGTCTAAATCGGTTGCCATCCGTCCCTCCTCAATTAGACACCGGATACAGGTAGATGATGCCCACAGGTTCAATCCGTTCAGCCTTCACCTGATAGGTCTGCTGAATGCGTTCTGGCTCACGCCGTATTTCGGTTTCCAGTTCGCCGACCCGCTTTTCCCAATGCTGGCGATCGCGGTTAATTTGCCGCATTTCATCTGGATTAAACAGCGATAACTGCTGGGTTTCATATTGTTTCACCTGGTTCAGAATGCGATCGCGTTGTTCCGCCAACAACGTCTTCATCTCCGCTGCTTCCTTTTCACCCCGCTGGTGCAATTTGCGCTTGGCACTCTCCGTTAAATCCCGCGCCCGTCGCTGCAAATGTGGCAACAAATCATCCACATCTCTGGCCACATGGGATTTGAGGTGATCCACTAAAGTGGCAGGCACCGCTCTTAACCGCGGACTCGCCAGCGAATCTTCCAAAATCTGCATCACATCCTGCTTCTCGCCTTCGGTTAAGGGGCGGAGTTTGCTTCGGCCTCTGGCCTCCGGGTCAATCCACTCAGCCGCCACCACCACAATCTCATCATGCAAGCGCGCCGCGCGATCGCCATACAGCGATAACCGCCCCAAAATCAGCACCCGT
>JAIXVO010000820.1 GCA_027482985.1 Cyanobacteriota bacterium | reverse complement strand
CTGGAGCGGGTTGGATTAAAGCTGATGATGCGATCGATAACTTCTACTCCGGGTCGTGTGTCCTCATGGGTAGTGGGCTTGATGCCACGCGATCGCCTGCGCTCGGATCGCCTGCAATTCTTCGGGCGGCATTCGGTCGAGATTCTTGAGGATAAAACTCATGCGACCCTGGGCGGAAAGTCGGTCGCGGTGGCGATCGAGGAAATCCCAGTAAAAAAAATTGAAGGGGCAGGCACCCTCGCCCGTGCGTTGTTTGGGATTGTAGGCGCACCCCCGGCAGTAGTCGCTCATCTTGTTAATGTAGTTAGCTGAGGCGGCGTAGGGTTTGGAGGCCAGAATGCCGCCATCGGCAAATAATCCCATCCCAATCACGTTGGTTTGCATCACCCAATCGTAGGCATCAATAAAAGCCCCATGAAACCACTGCTCCACGGCTTGTGGCAACAACCCTGCAATCAGCGCAAAATTGCTCAAGATCATCAGCCGTTGGATGTGGTGGGCATAGCCCGTCTGCTCCACTTGCTGTAAAGTTTGATGCAAACAATTCATCTCGGTTTGGGCGGCATCCCAAAAGAAGTCGGGTAAGGGGTGGGTGTGCTGAAACCAGTTGCGGCTGGGATAATCCTCACTCAAATGGTGATACAGCCCTTGCATATATTCGCGCCAGCCTGCCACCTGCCGAATAAACCCTTCCACACTATTGAGGCTCAATCCCTGTTGGTGAAACGCCTGCTCCGCCGCTGCCACGACTTCCCCCGGATGGAGTAACCCCAGGTTGAGGTAGGGCGAAATCAAGGCGTGCCACATGGTTTCCTGCCCCGTCACCATCGCATCTTGATAGGGGCCAAAGGTGGGTAGGCGTGTCTGGATAAAGGCATCGAGCACTTGTAACGCTTGCGTCCGGGTGACTGCCCAGCCAAAGGGAGCCGCCTGACCATAGGTCGGAAAGGGCAGGTGTGGGACTTGCTCGATCAGCGATCGCGTGATTTCATCCGGCTCAAACCACAAGGGCGGGGGCGGGTGAATTTTGCCCTTGGGCGGTTGGCGATTGTCCTTGTCAAAATTCCATTGCCCCCCGACTGGCTGCTCCCCCTCCATCAACAGGCCTAAGCGTCGTCGTCCCGCCCGATAAAAGTCTTCCATCAGCAACCGCTTCCGTCCCGTCGCCCAGGCTGAAAATTCGGCAGTCGTCCACAAGAACTGATTGTTGGGGAGCCACTCAATTTCACAGGGCAGGTCAAGCGCTTGAATCAGTTGGGTAAAGGGGCGATCGCTCGGTTGCATCACCCGCAATTCCGTGATCTGATTTGTCTGAATCCAGTTGTTTAGCGGGGTCGCAAAATCTTCCTGCTGGGCGCAGTAGGTCACCGACCAGCCCGCCGCCTGCAACTCTTGGGCAAAGTGCCGCATCGCTGACCACACTAACACCAACTTTTGCTGATGGTAATGCCGCGCTTGGACATGCTGTAAAGACTCAATCAAAATGATCGGCGTTTGTTGCCGCTCGTCACTCACACTCAGCAAGGCGGCATGCGTGGGTGAGAGTTGGTCGCCGAGAATCCAGATACCAGAGGTCATAGGGAGGA
The DNA here is from genome assembly GCA_027482985.1 of Cyanobacteriota bacterium. Lineage (GTDB taxonomy): Bacteria > Cyanobacteriota > Cyanobacteriia > Leptolyngbyales > Leptolyngbyaceae > JSC-12. The sequence continues at coordinate 13,469 of JAIXVO010000820.1, read as the reverse complement.
GGAGGGAGGGAGAGGGCGGAGACAGAAGGCAGGAGATAGGAGACAGGAGACAGGAGACAGGAGATTGAGGGAGGGAGCAACCGGGAATGGCGGAGATTTCGTAGAGACGTGCCGCTGGCACGTCTAACAATAGGCGAGAGGGCAAAGAGTTGGTCGGAGTGCACCACGGCCCTACAGGGTTTGCGCTTGTTCCTCCTGACTTCTGACTCCTATCTTCCTGCCAGTGATCCGCCTCACACGTTCCCCAGCTTAAGGTCACCCAGTTGCTTGCTTAAACTCACAAAAAAACTGAGCTTATTCTCACACAAACAGCATCCTGGCATCACTTCGGGAATGGGGAATGTACTCGATGATTAAACCTATAGAGACTTGAACCAGAAACACCAAGAAACCAGATAAGTCTCTACCGCTAACCAGGAGGTTGTTATGAACCGGAGTTCTGAATTTCCGCTCTTCTGTCAAACCGCGATCGCGATTTTTGGTTTCTTGTTGTTGATTTCCATGTGCTCTAGCGTGACGACTGCCAGACCTGCTTTGAATCGCGCGATCGCGCCGACTATGACCGTTGCCCATCAATAGACTACAGGAAAGCCCCCCATGAATTCTCATGTAAATCGTCCCCAACCATCCCAACCCACATCTGGTGTGGAAGCGCTCGGTGGTCCAGTCGAATTCAATCACCCCACATATCCAGTTGTCACTGGATATGACCGGCACCGTCGGCAGCAAATTGAGGATGCGATTAACGAAAGAATTCACCAAAAGCGCGGCACTGCTAAACCGCTGCAAATCAACATTGACCTGTAAAAGCTTTGTGTTATTGATTTCTCCCTTTAGAGAGTTAGCTCCAGTGCTGCTGGAGCTATTTTTTTAGAAAAGCTGTAGTTTGGGATGAGCGCGGGGCGGCTGATAGGGGGGGCGTAAACAAAATTTCCTGGCTGACCACCCGCTGGGTTTGATCGACCCAGACCAGCGACACTTCGAGCACGCGCCCCTGATGCAGTTGGACGAGCGAAAAATTGCGGCGGCGCAGTTGCTCCTCTTGCACAATTCGCGGCACGCGAGCCGCATTCAAATAAAGTGTGCCTTGCCGTAGCGCGACGGGGGTGCGTAACTGGTGCTTGGTGTGGCGCAAGGTGTGGTGCATATGCCCAAAGGCGACCAGGGGAATTGTTTTGGGGGTTTTTCGCAGGAGCGTGATCGCGGCCGCCATATCGGGATCGCCATGATCACCCCCCAGTGGTTGCCAATCTTTCCCACAGGGATCTTCTGGGCGATCGCCTAACCCCAACGCACCACAATGCCCCAACATCAATAAGGTTTCAAACTGAGCTTGCTGTGCAGCCTGGACAATGCGGTCAGTCGATTCCAAAAAGCTACCGACTCCGTAATGAGTCTCGTAAAAGTCAGTATATTTCCACTCAGAGCCACCCCAACTGAAGGGACGGGCACCGACCACAGACAGCCCAAACTGGGGAAAATCTAGACTGCCATAGCCGACGTGCACATCACCTAATAAATCGAGTTGTTGCTGAAAGCGGTTTTCCAGACGGCGATCATAGGGGCATTTCTTCCGCCCCCAATCAGTTGCCGTATACCAGGCATCATGGTTGCCCAAAATCACCGCTTTCGGCAGATCCAGAGCCGCGATCGCCCGCACCACGTCCACCGACTCGTTACCCAAATCACCCACGAATAACACCAGATCGACCCCCAACTGGTGCAACGCATCCTGATCGGCTGGTTCCCACTGATCATGGACATCCCCCACCACCGCCAGGGTAATGATCTGTTCCGGTTCAACTTGCGCCATCCCACTTACCTTTCCTTACTTCTTCCAGAATAAGGGCTGGAAGGAAGAGATGACCACGCCGCCCAGCAGCGAATCGGCGGTCGCCGTTGAGTCATTACAGGATAGCGATTCAACTCGTCTTGCCAATTTGTTTCAACATAGTGGAACGGGCGCGATCGGATAATTTACTTAACGAAACGTTACAGCCACCGTCAATCAAGCCTTCCCGCTGCATCAACTCCACCATGGTGCGAAATAAGATTTCTTCTACCGCCATTGCCTGGGTTGCCAACCATTCGTGCGTCTCATGATCGGCCGGAAACTGTTCCATGCAATTCGTCGTATACTCTCGAAAGACCCTCACTTGGCGAAGAATCCGCGCAATATAAGCTGGACATTCACAGGCAATCACTTGCGCCGCCCGACAAATTTCCAGCAAGTTTTCATCTGTGAGTTCAGTTAATTGAATGGTATCGGCTCGGTCAATCATGCGTAGCTCCAGAAGGTAAGCAAGGGATTCTTCTATACATCCCATTGATATTATCTTTCTAACAGAGCAGGATTGGTGTTTTGCTCGGTCTTCAGAGGGTTGACAAAAGTAAATATATTGGTGTTTCTGTATTGTATTTTTTATTCGCATGATGGATAGAAACCTGATGAAAGCGATTTTGTTAACGGCTCCCGGTGACCCATCAAGGTTGCAATGGGGGGAAGTCGCTACCCCTGAATTACATTTGCCTACAAGCCTGCGTATCCGGCTAAAGGCGGCAGGGGTGAATCCAATTGATATGAAACTGCGGCAGCGGGGCACCTTCTTCCCCGATCAAATGCCAGCGATCTTGGGCTGTGATGGGGCGGGCATTGTGGAGGCAGTGGGGCGGGAGGTGCAGCGCTTCCGACCGGGGGATGAGGTGTATTTTTGCCAGGGCGGGTTGGGTGGGCAACCCGGTACCTATGCAGAATGGGCGATCGTGGATGAACGGTTTGTTGCCGCTAAACCGCGATCGCTGAGTTTTGCTGCCGCTGCCGCTGCCCCCTTGGTGCTGATTACCGCCTGGGAAGCACTGTTCGATCGCGCTCGGTTACACGCGGGACAACGAGTCCTGATCCATGCGGGAGCTGGCGGGGTGGGTCATGTCGCGATTCAGTTAGCCCGGTTGCAAGGAGCAAGGGTCGCCACGACGATCAGTTCTCCCGCAAAAGCCGAGTTTGTCCGGGCGTTAGGGGCAGAACACGTGATCAACTACCGCGACACGGATTTTGTGGCGGCGACGCTGGACTGGACGCAGGGAGAAGGTGTCGAGATCGCGTTTGATACGGTGGGGGGAGCGACCTTGGGCAAAAGTTTTGAAGCGGTGCAAATTTACGGCGACGTGGTGACAATTCTGGAACCCGACCCGGCTATTAATTGGAAAATCGCCCGCAATCGCAACCAACGGGTGAGTTTTGAACTGATGTTAACGCCGATGTTAAAGGGGTTAGTGGCGGAACAAATCGCCCAAGCCAAAATTCTGGAACAGTGCGCCCGCTTAATTGATGATGGGCGGTTGCGGATTCACTGCGATCGCACCTTCCCGTTAGCGGCAGCGGCTGAGGCTCACCACACTTTGGCAACGGGGGGCTTTATGGGGAAACTGGCGCTGGTGATTGACTAGGTCGCCGCAAGAAATTAGCCATCCCCCGCATTTGTAGGCTGCAACTGGGTTGATTTGCTAAATCAGCTCGAACTGCCGTATTCCGGTTTGTCATCTGAACAGAGGTGGGGGCGGGTGGGGGTGCCTTCAAAATGGTGACTGCCTCCGCCGTAAAATCACATGTATATAGAGCCACAGGGGGGCGATCCGGATTGTCGTAGACTCTGGTGTTATAGCCGAAACTGCGGGCGATCGTGCTGAACTTATTGACAAACTGATACCGCTGAAAATAGTCCAACAAGCTCCACTGTTGCCGGTTGACTAACAAATCTACCCGCCCCGGTTGTCCCGATCGCAGCGGGTAAGCAATCCACTCTTGAATAAATTTTTTGCCAAACGGTTGGAGATCAGCCAACTGGTCACTTACCCACCATAAACTGGGAATCGAGAGCCGAATGGCAGAGGGCGTTTTGGAGGTGACGACCCCTTGAATGGTGCCGCCCGCCAGGATCGCTTTCAAATCGGGTGCCAGTTGCGGGTCTGTCGCCGCCAGTGTCAGCGGTTGGGGGCCGATCGCGATCAGCCGGGGCACTGTCATCATATGCGGCTTTGCAGATATCGCCAGGGTCGCCCCCGCTCCACTTCCCAGCGTCAGGCAGATCATGCCACTTAGCATCAAGCCTAGCCTGCATCCCGTCTGTTGCAACATCATGGTCATAACCGATAGCGGCGATCGTTCCATTCCTGACTGTCACTCAAAGCACTACCCCGCTTCCGCCAGGTAATTTCTCCCCGCGCCGTTTGAATCAACACGTGCTCCACGCGATCCACCACATTCTGCCATGACAATTCGTTGGCGTGAAGTAATTCTTTCAAGGCTTGCAGGGCTTTGTCTGCCGCCTGTTCCGGTCCTTTAAGGGGCACTACCGAGCGGATCGGATCTTGCTGAACGGCGGCGAAGGCTTGGCGGACGGCAGCTTTGATCTGCGATCGCAATTCCCGCTCGACTTTCGACTGTTGTTGATGCCAGCCCCGCTCACTCGTCGCATACAATGGCGGCAAGCGATTCAAGGCGTAGGCAATCACATCAGTGCGATTCACATACTGGGCAACTTTAACAGGCAGATGTTGAATTTGCTGATCCACTTCCTCAATGACCAGCGGTTCCATCACATTGCGATAAATTTGGGCGGATTGTAGGGTTGACATACTCTAATATCCTGCGAAAAAAGGGACGGCAAATCGTCAAAACGCCCCCCATTTAGAATTTTCTCGATCACAACGCAATCCCCTGATCAGTAGCAAGGCAGCAAACTCTATGAAGCTGACTCACTTGTGTCATCAACAAGTCGTCAGCTGATGCAACTTTAGTATTGTTTAACCCAAAGCTTAACCCTTAGTTAAGGACTTTGTGCCAGCTTCGTCAAGCCTTCCCAATTTATACCCAGGAAGGAAACCACATCAGTTGCTTAAATTCCTGAGGCGTTAAAGGTAAACCCAGATAAATGGGCAACCAATAGCAGAAGGCCAGTCCGCCTAGCACCAACAAACCCAGACTAAGATACCGCCAACTGGCTCGATCGCTGTGCCACCCGCGATCGATCAACCAGGCCAGCGCCAGTCCTGCAAACACTGAAGCCCCCATGTAGTGATAGAGAAAGATACAGCGTGTCACCCGCACCCACGGCAGCAATTGCGCTAAATAATTGACCGCAAGAAACAGCACCAGCCATTGTGCTGCTGGCTGTAACGCCAACTGCGGCGCGTTCGCCGTGGATGGCTGAGTTTGGGGTCGCCAACGGTGAAGCCATTGCCACAGCAATCCAGCCGCAATCACCAGGACAAGCCCGATCGCGATCGTTGAAGCCCACCACAACACCGGATTGCCGATCGCATGGACATCATAAATGACGCGATCGGGATTCGTCGGCAATAGATCTTGTTCCGTCGGCAACGGATCGCCGCTTCCAGCAATGCGGTAAAAGTACGCCACCGGTCGCCACATCACCAGCCAGCTATACCAGGTCGAACAATAAGGATGCACAGTCGGCCCACTCCCAACCCGGCTGTGATAACTCAAAATCTCCCGTTGCAACGTCCAGAAATCCGTCCAATACCCCACTTTCGCATTCAACCGTAAATGCGGAATCCAGCTCAGCGCATACGCCCCGAACGGAATCACCCCCAGATACAGCCCAACCTGCCACCCCCGCAACCCCCACAACCGCGACAACGGACTCCCCTCCCTTACCTCTCCTTCTTCCCCTGCTGCCCGCTGCCCCCCGCCTCCTGCCCTCACCAGTTGCGCCACCCCCCATACCCCATATGCCCCCAGCAGAAACCACAGCCCATTCCATTTAATTGCCACCGATAAGCCAAACCCAATCCCCGCCAATACTAGCCAACCGGATTGCTGCAGGCGCGTGACTTCGATCGCCGTCTCTTGATCTGGGCGACAGTTGAGCGCCAGCAATAAACACCACCAACCCAGTAACCCGAAAATGACCAGGTAAACATTGTTCAGGGCATAGCGGGATTCCACCAAGAAAAGCCCATCCCAGGCAGCGAGGAGCGCCGCGATCAGGGCAAAACTGCGGCGGGGTAAGAGTTGGTAGGCAATGCCAGCAATCACTAAGGGAATGAACGATCCCGTCAGCGCATTCAGCCAGCGATACGTCCACGGCGCATACAAGCCGCCCGTCAAGCCATTTTTTTCCGTCTGACCGAAGGGCATCTGGTCACCCAGCCACATGGCGATCGCGATCAGGTACTTACTTAAAGGTGGATGCCCATCAAAAAAAGGGGTCTGACTCAGATAATTGTGCGCAAACTTGGCGTAATACACCTCATCGAACACCAGTGTATTAAACCGCCCTAGGCCCCACAGCCGAATCCCCAAGGAAAATAACCAAATCCCCAGTAAGCTCACCCCAAACCAGGGAAACTGAGTGCGAAACGCTGGTTTTAGTGCATTCACAACGCGCCGTCCAGAATTTGCTCTGATCATGTTGCCTCCCTATTATGGGGTGTGCCCGCTGTAAAGATCTTTTATCTGCGTCACCGTCTAACCCCGCTAGCTTGGGCTAGAATGAAGGCAAGTTTCTCCCAGATTACAAGTTGTTGCCTTTTATGAAGTCCTTTGCTCTCAAGCCCGATCGCTTTTAGGAGTATGTTGCTGGATGCGTGAATCCCCGCCGAAATTGGATTCTAGTTCTACGCCTGATGTGCAACATCAAAAACTGGCTTGCGACTCCAACCTGAGCACTCATCACCCGAATGCCAATTTTTCTCTAACGCGTGAAGTTAAACCTTACCAGCGGCAAAAGGTACTCACCTGGTTAGACCAAAATGTTCCCGATAAGCGACTGCATCATATCCTCCGAGTCGAGGAAATGGCCGCGCAGTTGGCGCATCATTACCATCTGGATGCAGAAAAAGCTGCTCAGGCGGGGTTAATGCACGATCTGGCGAAATGCTTCAAAGCCAAAAAGTTACTACAACTGGCAGCCGCCGCAGGGCTGGAAATCGATCCGGTGTTTGCTGCTAATCCCCATTTGCTCCATGCCGATGTGGGGGCGATCGTGGCTCAACAAGAGTTCGGCATTCAGGACGATACCGTGTTGGATGCGATTCGGCACCATACGCTGGGCGCGGCGGGGATGAGTCCGCTCAGTTGTGTGGTGTTTCTGGCGGATAGTTTGGAACCGGGGCGGGGCGATACCCCCGAACTGGAAACTTTACGGTCAGCCTGTTGGGAAGATTTGCACCAAGCGGTGTGGTTAACCAGTGAATACACCCTCAAACATCTCTTTGAAAGTCAACACCTGATCCATCCTCGCGCCCTGATGACCCGTAACTGGGCCATGCAGCAGAACCTTCAGCGTGGTCGTCAGCATGGATCATAACTGCCACCTGGTTTCTCGTCGGACGTTGTCTACTCACTCCCGAAGTGGCTGGATTTTACCACTTCATGCTCCTAACTCTGGAATCGCTGTTCATCTCGTTTAGGAAACTCCATCAACTCGTAAGGAATTAAGATCTGAATGCAAAATCTCTCGACGATACGTTCATCCTCCCCCGCGATCGCGGCTACCCCACTCGATCCTCAAACCGATTCGAGTTTGGCGTTGGCACTCTCGGCCATTCAAGCTGCGGACGATCGCAAAGGTAGCGATATTGTGTTGTTGCACGTCACGGAAGTCTCCTTGCTGGCGGATTACTTTGTGCTGGTCACGGGGTATTCCAAAGTGCAAGTGCGGGCGATCGCCAATGCGGTGGCTGACCGCACCCAGGAAGAAGTCCTGCGGGCCCCCCTACACACAGAAGGGATGGCAGACTCCACCTGGGTTTTACAGGATTACGGCGATGTGATTGTGCACATCATGATGCCCCAGGAGCGGGAATTCTATAACCTCGAAGCCTTTTGGGGACATGGTGAACGGGTCGATTATCAAGCCCTGTTGCAAGCGGCTCAACCTGCTTAAATCATTCAATTGAACAATTCAGACCCGCTTGGGTATGGGAGGATGAGAACCGGAGAAATTCCGCATCCTCCCATTTTTTGATCTGTCATTTTGTCATGAGTCATCCCGCTGGTTCCCCCGATCACCGCTATTCAGAGAGTCTGATTGCTCCTGCTGTGCCCGTGCCTGCCCCTGCCGCCCCACTGCGCTTAGGAGTAATGGCTTCCGGCAGTGGCACCAATTTTGAAGCGATCGCCCAGGCGATTGCCGATGGCGATCTCCAGGCTCAAATTCAAGTCGTAATTTATAACAATCCGGGGGCGAAAGTGGTGGCGAGAGCCGAGCGCTGGGGCATTCCCACCGTATTGCTGAATCATCGGGAGTATGCCAGCCGGGAAGCCTTGGATGCCGCGATCGCTCAAACGCTGCGGGATGCAGGTGTGGAATGGGTCGTGATGGCAGGTTGGATGCGAATTGTGACCAATGTTTTGATCGAGGCGTTTCCCAATCGGGTGATCAATATTCACCCCAGTTTGTTGCCTAGCTTCAAAGGCGCGCACGCGATCGAACAGGCGTTTAAGGCTGGCGTTAAGATCACCGGCTGTACCGTCCACCTGGTGCAATTAGAAGTGGATAGTGGCCCGATTTTGATGCAGGCAGCGGTGCCGATCTTGCCAGACGATACGCTAGAAACCTTACAGGCGCGAATTCAGGTGCAGGAACACCGGATTTTTCCCCGCGCGATCGCGATCGCGGCTCACCGCGAACTTACTGCGGCTTCAACAGCGTCACCTTCAACGTAAAGTTGCCCCTAGCGGCATCGCCAAACGATCTCACCCGAATCGTGTAAGTCCCCGTTTTGGCGATCCGGGTAAACAACAGCGAATTGGTGCTGCCATCGGGACCGTCGTCGTTTTCGGCGATCGTCGCGCCATCCGCCCCAATCAGATAAACGATGGCATCAAAATTCTCAGAAGCGACCTCCATCGTCACTTGACTGCCCGCCTGCAATTGCACGACATAATCTCGTGCAAAGCCCCCCTGCCCCGTCGGGATGTCATTCTTCGTCAGCCGATCCGTCAAACTCCGCCCCGGCGTAATGGGAATCGGGTTATAAAAGCGCGGTTGCCCGATCGCCGCTGTCGCCGTCAGCGCGATCGCCCCCCCCAGCACCCCAACCCAACTCACCTGGCCACTAACCGCCGCCAGTCGCCGGAGAAACACTCTCTGGCTCAACTCCGATGTCCTTAGTTTGCTGACTCCTGATTCCTGGCTTCTGGCTCCCGCCCCCTGGCTTGCGCCTGCCGCCCTCTGCCCTCTGCCCTCTACCATCACTTCACCTTCGCCAGCGCCGCTTCCATATCTGCCAACGACACCGCTCCCGCCAGCACTTCTCCATTCAGGATAAAGAACGGGGTGCCATCGATGCCCAAGGTTTCCGCCATCTCCAAATCTTGCTGAATCGCCGCGATCGCTGCGGGACTGGTGCGATCGCGATCGAATTTCGCCACATCCAGACCCAGCGATTGGGCTGTGGAGCGATATAAATCTTCGCCTAAGCGCGGTTGGTTGGTAAACAAGGCATCATGAAATTCCCAAAATTTGCCCTGTTGCGCCGCCGCCCAAGACGCTTTGGCAGCGGGTAAGGCTTCCGGATGGATCGAGGTCAGTGGGAGATGTTTGTAGGCCAAGGTGACGCGATCGCCGTACTTCTCCATAAACTGCTTCAGGGTGACATTCGCCTTGGCGCAAAACGGACATTGAAAATCGGAAAATTCAATCAAAATAATCTTGCCATTCTTCGCGCCCTCGGTGGGAGAGGTGCCAATCAAGGCTTGCGGATTGGTGCGGGCTTGCTGCAGGAAGGCTTGGCGCGCCTTCTGTTCCTGAGCCCGTTGCTGCTGTTGATACGCCTGCACCGCTTCCAAAATGACTTCCGGATTCTCGCGAATAATCTGCAACACCTGTTCTCGCAACTTCGGCGGAAGTTCGGCAGCCCCCGCTTGATCGGGCAACCAGCGACTCCCAACCAATAACCCCACAAGGATCAACAGCACGCCGGGAACGTGTTTCAGTTGGCGGATTTGGCACCGCTTAATGGCCTTGACCCAGGCGCGATCGTGATTCATGGCGCAGTCACTCCTCAACATCATCTTTGCCGTTATCGCCCCCCATTGTGACACAGGCATGAAGCAGCGATGGCGTTACGATGGCATCAATGGCAGTGGGGGCTGTAAAATTGGCTACGCATTCGAGATTTCTGAAATGATTTACTGGAATCTTTGTGACGGTTAAGTGAGTTGGTTTTCTCATTTTTAGAGATCGAATCAAAGCTGTTGCGATCGCAAAATTCCACCCAATGTATTTTATATATCCCTATCTTTTCCCATTGGAATTACAACATAAACTCTCAGAAATCAATATTTTTCGAGTTCATCATTGTAGTGATGAGCCTCAAGATGGGAAAAATGAATGGACTGTAACTAACCCCTTCTGATTTTATGTCCAATTAAGGCTTGTCGCTGCGATGAGTTCATCAAGCTCAAGCTCAAGATCCCAGTAGAACGAGGTTTCGAGGCAATTTAGGAGCCTTCAATGCAGTCTTATAATATTTTAATGATTTATTGTAAGATTTTTTGGCACTTGAATAAATCACTCGCAATCTCAATCACAAAACTGTTTCTCGCAGTTCTAGAGATCACGATGAACCGAATGAGTGAAAGGGGTAATGCAGGATTTTGCTATGTTTGTCGCATTCGTATAAGGATTAGAGGTTGTGGAATTTACAATTCAGTCTGTGTGTGTTCCAACAAGGGATGGTTATGACTGGGTAGATGTGCAAATTCAGCAGGGACGGATTACCGCGATCGCGCCTCACCTCCCGCCGCTGGGTACCCTCATCAACGGACACCATAAACTGTTGTTACCGGGATTTGTCAACGCCCACACCCACTCGCCGGAAATGTGGCAACGGGGTCTGATTGCGCCTCTGCCCTTAGAACTCTGGCTGGCGGAACTCTACGATTTCACCCCGCTGGCACCAGAAAAAATTTATTGGAGTGCGCTGGGCACTGCGGTCGAAACGCTTCTATCGGGAGGCACGACGGTCGTGGATCACCTGATTCTCATTCCAGGGCAGGAAATGGAGACGATCGCGGCGGCCGTGCGGGCTTACCGCGAGGTGGGCATTCGGGCTTTTGTCGGACCACTGCTGCACGATCAAGATTTCATCACTAGTTTGCCGACGGGCGGACAATCCCGTTCTCCGGTGCCCAATTTGCGTTCCGCCGATGAGACGATCGCCCTGGCGAAAGCGGCGATCGAGCAATTTCATGACCCGGCGGCAGGCATTCATATCATGGTCGCCCCCACCGGACCTCAGCTCTGCTCTGATGAATCATTGGCCGGGTTAGCCGCATTGCGCGATCGCTATGACGTTTGCCTACACACCCATTTGCTAGAAACTCGCGGGCAACATCTACTGTTTACTGAAAAGTATGGCTGTAGTGCTGTCGCCCACCTGCAACGCCTCAATTTTTTAGGCGAAACCACCTCGCTGGCACATTGCGTCTGGCTCGACGATGCGGATATTGAGATGCTGGCGGCCACGCGATCGACCGTTGTCCACAATCCCCTCAGTAATTTGCGCCTGGGAAGCGGCATTGCGCCGGTTTTGAAATATCGAGCGGCGGGGGTGAATGTCGCCTTTGGCTGCGATGGGTCGGCCAGTAATGACTCGCAAGATTTGCTGGAAGCAATCAAGCTGGGGAGCATTTTGCACAATGTCACCGATCTGGAATATCGCCACTGGATTACCCCACGTCAGGCCGTGACGATGGCCGCGCTGGGCGGGGCGAAAGGCTTAGGTTTACAGGCGGTAACGGGCACGCTGGCGGTGGGGCAATGGGCCGATCTGGTGTTATACGACCTGGAAAATTTATCCCTACTGCCCCGCACTGATCCGATTGGGCAACTGGTCCTGGGGCGACCGACCCAGGCCGTCCATAGCGTTTGGGTGCAGGGCGATCGCGTCGTCGCAGATGGCACCGTGACGACCATCCATCTGGATACCCTCCGCGCCGCCCTACTGGATCACAGTGAGTGGCACGCCCAACGCACCTCGACCACCCTGCCCCAATTTCAAACGTACTACCGTCAGGCAATGGGATTGGCAGCGGATTAGGGGCACGCGGGGAAGTGGGCGATGGGGGCAAAAAAATGCTTCAACCCATGATTTGTCGTCTAGGATGAAGCCAGTTTTGGAGCGTAACTCTTCCCGACAGCTGCTTGTCGGCAACTGACTTTACGCCTACAATTGGGTGGAACGGGTGAACTAGCTGGCTGAGTTAATCTGGGAGCAAAGGTTGACATGAACATCTTTCAGCGCGTCTGGGATTCCTTCGGCTTCAATGAGCAATTTGACGAAGGCGATTATGACTATGAGTACGGGGATGAAGAATTTATGCAAGATCCAACCATGCAAGAACCACAGCCGATGTTGCCGCGCGGCGATCGCCCGATGCAACCTGCGATCGCGAATCAAGTGCCAAATAGCAACGTGATTGGCATGCCGAATCGCGCCAATGGCGTGTCCGAAGTGGTGATCCTCCAGCCCCGCTCGTTTGAAGAAATTCCCCAGGCCGTGAAGTTGCTGCGTGAACGTAAATCCGTCATTCTCAATATGATGCTGATGGACCCGGATCAGGCGCAGCGATCGGTTGATTTTGTGGCAGGTGGGGTGTTTGCGATCGATGGGCATCAAGAGCGGTTGGGTGAGAATATCTTCCTGTTTACGCCCAACGTGGTGCAAATTACTGCCAATGGTTCCGCGCAGCCCGTATTCACGCCACCCGTGACGACGATCCCAGCGCAGATGCACCCGTCCATGTCCGTCATTTCCCCCACGATCGCGTCGCAAGAAGGTTACCGTCAGCCGCCCGACAGTCAGTTTAGAATGTCCTAAGAGCCTCTGCTCGGACTTTTCTCGGTCGGTATTTTGCGCGATTCCTCGTCGGCTTCTTCAGTTCATTCGTTTACGCCTTCATCTGGTGTGATTTACGCCCTGCTGGCTTACTTTGCCTGGGGCGTTTTTCCGATTTATTGGAAACTATTTGGGCAGATGCCCGCGATCGAGGTGCTCAGCCATCGTGTCATTTGGTCTATGCTGTTTCTCCTGGGGTTACTCGTCTTCCAGGATCGCAGTAAAGAGTTAATTCATGTCTGGCGATCGCCCCGCACCCTGTTGCTGCTCCTCTTCTCGGCCACGCTTCTCAGTTTCAACTGGGGGCTGTATATCTATGGCGTGAATACCGCGCGAGTAGTGGAAACCAGCTTAGGCTATTTCATTAATCCCTTGGTGAATGTCCTGCTGGGCCTCGTGGTGTTGAAAGAACGCCTGCACTGGGGTCAAACGGTAGCCGTCTTGCTAGCCGCGATCGGGGTAGCCAATTTTGCTTGGCAACTTGGCACTGTACCCTGGATTGCCCTCAGCTTGGCGTTTTCCTTTGGGCTGTACGGCTTAGTCCGCAAGCTGATTCCCGTCTCGCCGCTGGTGGGATTAGCCGTGGAAACGCTGTGGAT
>JAIXVO010000573.1 GCA_027482985.1 Cyanobacteriota bacterium | reverse complement strand
GTTGATCCCCATCAGGAATGGGTAACGAAGCAAATTCAAATTATGGTCAAGCGGTAGGCACTCATGCAGAACTCAGCAATAACTTTTCTAGAGAAGTGGATTGGGAACTGGGAGGGCACCGGATTATCTCAAGGGCGAACGATTCGCGATCTCATGATGGTGCAATGGGTATTAAATCGTCGATTTTTGCGCTTTACCTATGCGGCGATGGAAGGCGATAGCTACACAGGTGAAGGTTACTTCTGGTATAACCCGCAGTTTGACCGTTATGAGTGGTGGGAATTTAATAATGGTAAATGGCCAGTACGGCACCACGTGGGCTTTGAGCGACAAAATCAACTGGTGTTAGAGGAACACGACGGCGATCGCCATATGCGCTTAATCTTCACTTTCAAAGATGACCATTGCCTCGAAATGACTGAAGGATTTCTTCAGAATGACCACTTCCACCCTTATGTTGTGATGCAATTTAGAAAAGAGCTTTAGCCAAGTTTGACATAGACGACCAGGATGAGTGAAGTCATGCCGTAATGCATACAGCTCTTGGCGATGGTGCGTGACGCTGTTGCTAACAGTACCCTACCGCAGTGCCAGGTCATTTTCGTCAAGTTAATATAACTATGCTCATGAATCGTGCTCTAAGTAGGTGGGCTGTTTCAAACGTAGGATGGGTTAGCGGTAGCGTAACCCATGCGGGCGTTGGGTTTCGTGCCTCAACCCAACCTACGACGGTCTTATATTTAATTGCGCCTTCCTACTTACTGATTGGGTGCGGGTGGCGAGTCTAGGTCTGCTTATAGGGGATTGATATCTTGAGTCCTATCCAGAGGGTCTTCAATCGTTTTCAGCCAATTCGTACACACGATATCCGAAGTGCCTTTAGCGAGTTTTTTGACTAACAATGCCCCCACTAGGACAGCGAGTGATTGCGGTAAGCCGAGGCTACCGGTGAGTGCGGGAGTCAGAATCATCGTGACTTTGGTGGCGGCTTCTGCGGTTTTCTCATCCATCAGCTTACTCAGTTCTTTCGCCAGATCAGGGTCTTTGATCAACACGCCTTCCACGGGTGAGCAAAAGATGTTGTATGCGGCTGGGCTGACTGAGTTAAACACATTCAATCCGGCTTGCAATAAGTCATCGAATCCTCCTCGCGGTGTGGGAATGGCATCCATTGACGTGATGTCAGACTCTGCTTCGGGATTCGTGTTTACATAGTCCGAGAGTGCTCCCAATTGGACGGTGAGAGTGTCTTCATCGAGTGCGATCGCGCTTTGAGCGAATGGTTCAAGATTTTCCATAGTCTTTGCCGCTGGGCTAGAATCAACTCACTGTCTAACTGTACTCCGATATCCTGACTCCGTTATCGACTGTAGTGGTGATCCTGCATTAATTTTGCAATGATCTTCAGCCACAAGTGTTTGGTCAAATTGATATTACCGATCGCCCAAAAGTTGCAATCGATTCAATGGCTGGACTGACTTGCCTACTGCGGATTGCTTTATCTTAGAGAGGAGGTCTGTTGGGAGACAACACCATGCCTGATTTGTCTGCGATCAAAAGCCAGTGTCGTGAGGTTGGGTTGGGGCTGCTCGCCGTCAGCGTGATGCTAGGGAGTGCGATGGCCGCGAGTGGGGGACAAGCCGCCCTGCCGATCGCGGAACCGCAGGGGAGTCGTCTCTGTGGGGCGGAGTGTCGGCAGCGGCAGGCGGCAGCGGTGAAGAAAGCGATCGCGCCGCAATTTGATAGCGCCACGGATTTTTCGGAAGGCATGGCGTTGGTTAAAGTCGAAGATCGCTACCGCTACATTGATCCGCAAGGGCGGACGGCGATTCTGCCGACCTTTGAAGTCACCGCATTGGCGCCTTTTTCAAATGGGTTGGCGATCGCGAAAATTGGTTCTGCCTTTAGTTGCTTAAACCGTCGGGGTGAACTGCTGGCTCACATTCAATTTGAAGGACTGTCGCGGTTTGCGGAAGGGATGGCAGCCATGCGAATGGGGCGCAAGTATGGCTATATCAACACCCAAGGCAAAATTATTGTCGCCCCGCAATATGAGCTAGCGGGTGCCTTTTCCCAGGGGTTAGCCGCGGTCAAGCTGAATGGGCAGTATGGTTACATTGATCTCCTGGGCAAACTGGCGATCGCCCCGCAGTATCAAGATGCCTGGCAGTTCTCAGAAGGCTTTGCGCCCGTCAAGATGGCGAATCAGTGGGGCTACCTCAGTCGATCGCAACAGCTCACCATCCCGCCGCAATTTGATGGCGCGTTTCCGTTCTCAGAAGCATTTGCGCGGGTGCGGAAAGGGCAGCGTTGGGGCTTCGTCAATCGGCAAGGGAAACTGGCGATTCCCCTGCAATTTGACTTTGCCACCGACTTTTCTCAAGGTTTAGCGGCTGTCCAACTACAAGGTAAATGGGGCTACATTAATCCCGCAGGACAGGTCGTGATTCCGCCTCAATTTGATTATGCTGCACCCTTCTCAGCGGGGCTGGCAGCGGTGCAGGTGCAGGGCAAATGGGGCTACATCGGGACGGCAGGGCAATGGGTAGTGCCGGCTAAGTTTGACAATGCTGCCCCATTTGTCGAGGGTTTAGCGAGAGTGCAGGTGGCGGATAAATGGGGCTATCTCAACCGCGACATGATTAAATCGGGAACTGCACCCTCCTAAACGTTGCCTAAACTTTGAGGAAATTTTGGAAAACATAATCGCCGAGGGCGTGGCCTGCTGTCAGTCCGGCGACATTCGACGACATCACATGAATGCCGCCATAGATGCGGCTGATCCCGGCTTCTTCGGCAGCTTGGGAAAAACTACTAAAGCTGCGAGTTAGACCTGGTGTGAGCACGCCCGGTAAGGTGGCGATCGCGACTGTAAAATGCATCTGATCAGTGCCAAAGAAGTCGGCCAGGATGGTGCTGGCGGTCGCACTGAAGGTACTGTGCCCCGACATATAGTCAGGGAAGGGCGGGGTGGCCCAGGCGGGTGTCCAGGTGGGGTCGGAAGTCCAGGGCAGACCAGGGGTGGTATCCCGCAGGGCGGTGACGGGTCGCCACTGGTTGTAGGTGTATTTGGTGCTCCAACATAGAATGCCAGCATCCGCCAGGGCGATGTCCATCAGGGCAAACAAGCGGGCACTCGCAAACAAACTGGTTTTCTGTTCCTGCAAAATGGTGGCCGCGATCGCGTTCCAATGTCCTGGCGGCGTAAAGGTGCCACCGGGATCGGCCCAAAATTCCGCAATTTGGCTTTGTTCAGCTGTTCGGTAAGGACTGCGGAGTTGCCCCAACTGGCGCACTTGCTCCAGTTCTGCGGTAAATTGTGGACTGTTATAAGCTGGCGGTGGCGGTGGGGCAAATTGGGTGTTTGTGGTCATGGCAAAGGGGGTGACACCGCCCCAGTTCGGGTCGAGGGCGGGGGCATAGGCTCCCGGTGTGGGTTGCCAGTAGCCAGCGCCAGCAATGGGGGTGTAGGAGGTGTTGTTCTCTGAGCCATCCTGACTGCGCCCTGCCAAAATGCGATCGGCCACGGTTACCCCCAACCAGTAGCCATCCTGCTTCGATTGACCGTTGGGCAGTTGAGCTAATTCTCGCCCCAGCACTTCATCAAAGGTGCTGCGTTGATTGGGAAAGAGATGGATTAAGGTTTCGTAGGCGGCACCCGATACGGCGGCGGCAGGAGAAGCCCAAATGGAGGCTTGGACATCGTTCACGGCGTAACTTTTGGCGAGATGTAAGATGGCATTGACGGCATCGTAGACGGCGGTCTGCACGATCGCCAGATCGCGGGCGGCATTCGGGGGCGCGGTTTTGTCGGTGGCCAAGGCTTGCAGCAACACTGCATTCCAGTCAATGACCGGATTTTGTTGGGACACTGGCACCGCTGCCCGACGAAACGTGCCTTTGGTGTCTGCGGTTAACTGAAAAGCTGTGTTCCCGGTAGTGGCGTGGACGCGAATCGTGTAGTGACCGGGGAGCAGATCCAGTTGAATGCTTTCGTCTTTGCGGCCGGACCGGGCTGACACTTGCAACACGTTCCCCTGATCATCAATGATTGCCAGATCAGCATTGGCTTTGAGGTGAGTTAGTTGGAGATTAACATGGCTGGCTCGATTGAGTTGAATGCCGTAATATTCGTCGGGATGGTTGCTGCCAACTTGCCCCCCATAGGAACTTTGTTTGCGTCCGAGTGTCACTTCATGGAGGTTGAGTTGGGCTGAATCCCAAGTCGCAGCGCCTGGCATAACAGTAGTGTTTCCATAAGATATTTCTAATACTGGTTATAGATAGGAAGCTATGTAAGAGCCTCGGCAGACGGCTAGTTTTCATCGAATTGAAGTGAATGTAAAAAAATCTGATGAACTTCCCGATCCCAGCATTGACGCGGCCTGATGATTGTGAGAACACATCCATGATGGCGATCGCGGGTAACGTTGAGAGGCGGCTTGATGGGGGCTGTGACTGGAATCGGAAAGGGTGTTATGGTCGATCACAATCGTCTCGGAATGGGAATGCCGGGTGATGAAAATCTTGGTCGTGGAAGATGATCCATTGCAGAGTGCTGCCCTAGTGCAAGTATTGGCGGCGCAAGACTACACCGTGGATGTAGTGCGGGATGGCGTGACAGGCTTGGACTCAGCTCGACGAGGAGACTATGACCTGATCTTGTTGGATGTGGCGGTGCCGCGTTTAGATGGATTGCGCCTGTGTCAGCAGTTGCGATCGCAGGGCTACCAACCACCGATTGTGCTGATGACGGCTCAAGATGGGGATGCGGCCGTGGTGGCAGGGTTCGAGGCGGGGGCGGATGACTATATTACGAAACCCTGGGTGCCGGAGGTTCTGTTAGCTCGCGTCCGCACCTGGATGCGTCGGAGTGTCGCCCAAGCCACCCCGAAAGTTGCCGTGAAACTGGCGGCAGGTTTAACCTGGGGTGCTCTGGTGTTGGATGAGGTGGCGGGACGGGTGACGATCGCCGGACAAATCGTGACCTTGACGGCAACCGAATACAACCTACTGGAGTTATTTTTGCGCCACCCCGATCGCATTTTCAGTCGAAGTGCCATTTTGGATCAGTTGTGGGGATTTGATGAGGCTCCAACGGATCGGGCGATCGTCACCCATGTCAAAGACGTGCGGAAAAAGTTGAAGGCGGCTGGCCTCACGACAGAAATTATTGAAACAGTTTACGGCATGGGCTATCGGCTGAAACCGTTGCCGTCAGTCCCAACTGTACCCCAGTTAGAGCGTGGTTACGTGCCCCCCCAAGCGATCGCGTCCCCGCCCGTGGCTACCATCCTGGAGCGGTTTCGACCTGTGCTAGCAGCGCAAGTGGCAGTCTTGGCTGAGGCGCAGGCGGCGCTGGTGAGGGGCAGGTTGGAACCAGCCCTACACCAGTCTGCCAGACAAGAAGCGCATAAGTTAGCGGGGTCGCTGGCCTCTTTTGGTTATGAGGCGGGTTCACGCTGGGCGCGATCGCTGGAACATTGGCTCCAGGCTGAACTGCCCTACCCGACTGCGACGATCGCTCAAATTGGGGCGGCGGTGACGGCACTCCAGCAGGAATTGGCACAGACTTCGGCGACACCCACTGAACCGCCTGCCGCTGCTGACTCCTGGGCACAAGTGTTGATGATTGATGATGATCTGGTCTTAATCGCGCGACTCCTGGCTGAAGCCCCGGCTTGGGGCGTGCAACTGCAAACAGTCACCACGATCGCCGCCGCGCGATCGACGTTAGCGCAGGCAGTGCCGGATGTGATCCTGCTGGATTTGAGTTTTCCAGTGGTGGTAGAAGAGGGGTTGATGTTGCTCCAAGAAATTACCACTCAATGGCCGCAATTGCCAGTGATTGTATTGACGGAGCGAGACAGTTTGAGCGATCGCTTAGCGGTGTCGCGCTTGGGGGGCCGCCAATTTTTACCCAAACCCGCCACCGTGGAGCAAATTTTTCAGACCGTTCATCGGGTCGTAGCGGCGGCTCCCACCCCAACGATGAAAGTATTAATTGTTGACGATGATTTGACCCTATTAGAGCTGTTATCGGGTATGCTCACACCCTGGGGCGTGTCGGTGGTGGCATTAAACGATCCGCAACACTTTTGGCAAACCCTCGTGACAGTGGCTCCTAATCTGATTTTGCTAGATCTGGAAATGCCTGGAATTACAGGCTTAGAGTTATGTCAGGTGGTGCGGCAAGATGTGGTGTGGGGGGATGTTCCAATTTTGGTGGTCACGGCACATACCGATGCCGCTTCCCTCCAACAAGCCTTTGCCGCCGGAGCCGATGATTTCATTGCGAAGCCGGTAT
>JAIXVO010000110.1 GCA_027482985.1 Cyanobacteriota bacterium | reverse complement strand
GCCATCAACCGCCTGCAAGTCCAGCCTGACCTCTGTCTGATCGATGGCAATCAGCGGATTCCCGGCTTGCAGTTGCCGCAACAAACGGTCATTCAGGGTGACCAGTTGTCGCTGGCGATCGCTGCTGCCAGTATCGTCGCCAAAGTCTGGCGAGATGACCTGATCACGAGACTGGCGCAACGCTATCCGGTTTATCAACTAGAGACAAATAAAGGCTATGGGACCGCGGCCCATCGCCAAGCGATCGCCACCTACGGCATCACACCTTATCACCGCCAATCCTTCAGCCCTTGCCAACAGCCTGCTACCCCAACACCAGCCCCTCATCCGACGACATCTCTACCCCTGGCTGACAACTCGCCCAGGTTTGATAATCCGTAACCAATTGGTGCATCAACCGCTGCTTGACCGTTAACAGCACACTTTTCAATAAGCCATTGCCCGTCGTTTCTAACATCGCTTTGGGCATGAATAAAAACGGTGGCGGCAGTTCCACCCGCACTTCCAGATCCGCCCGTCCCTGCAACTGGGTCATCCCATTGACAGTCTGAGGTTGGAGTTTGCCGATTAAGTCCAAGCTGAAGCGATCGTTAATATACTCCACCCCGCGAATCTCGCTGCGGACTGAGCGCAGATGCACAGTACCCGTTGCATCCGCCCACACTCTCAGATCGACCGTGGGTTGCAAACTGAGGGTCATAAAAGCGAGCGGGCGCATGGTTAAGCGAAACAAATCCTGCCCCAAAGCTTCCACGCGATTTGCCGTTGTTAACGCATTGACCAACCGATGCGGTTGACGCAGATAATGCTGAATGGGAATCGGTTGTTCCACCACGGGTATATCAACAGCTTGGGATGCAAAAAAGCGGGTATCCATAGGAGCGAACACTAATGAGGAGGACAGTTTGTGAGCGTGATACTACTGATTTTAAATAAATGTAAAGAGATTGGTACAAGTCTTTTGAAATAACCTTCACTATACCCCTGGAAAGGACGGTATTTACTGAGATGCTTAATGTTTCGTGATGTCTTTTCCTCCCTGGTGTCGCCCGTTCTCGCTGGCTGAGTTGAATGCGATGCGGGTAACAGGGCTGTCACATTTCCTGAAATGATGGATGAAGCTGGACAACGAAAATGAGAGCCAAATACGGCAGGACTTTATGGTGGCAAACAGGATGAAGAATCGAACCGTGGCGATCGCGCATTTAGGCCCTTCTGGCACGAACGCCGAATCAGCCGCGTTGCAATACGCTGAACTGCTAGCACAGACGACTGAGCAGGCACCCGTTCTGTGTCCCCATGTCAGCATTGCCCAAACCTTGAAAGCCGTGGCGCAAGGGGAAGCCGACTATGCCGTAGTACCTGTCGAGAATTCCATTGAAGGGAGTGTCACGATGACCCTGGACACCTTCTGGCAATTCCCCCAACTGCAAATTCAAGCTGCCCTGGATATGCCCATCATCCATGCCTTTCTGTCTGTCGCCCCTGACATTGCCACGATTCAAACGGTTTACTCCCACCCACAAGCCTTATCGCAATGTCAGGAGTGGCTGGAATGCCACTTACCCCAGGTGCAACTGGTGCCGATGAAATCCACCACCGAAGCTCTACAACACTTGCGCCAGGAGCCAACCGCCGCGGCGATCGCGGCCCGTCGTGCGGCTGAACTCTATGACTTGCCGATTCTCGCTTGTCCCATCAATGACCACCCCGACAATTGCACCCGCTTTTGGGTGGTGAGTGCTCAACCTTCCACCGGCGGCAGTCATACCTCGATCGCCTTCACGGTGCACGATACGCCCGGTGCTCTGGTGCAACCCTTACAGGTAATGGCGGAGCGCCAGATTAACATGAGCCGCATTGAGTCTCGCCCCACGAAGCGATCGCTGGGCGAGTACCTATTTTTTGTCGATTTGGAAGCCGACATTCGCCAACCCAGCTGCCAGGAAGCGATGGCGGCTCTGCAAACCGCGACTCATACCCTGCGCGTCTTGGGCAGTTACACGATCCAACCCATTCAGGCCGCTTCCTAACGCTAATCGGCAGTCTCTTCTAAGGTGTCTTTCAACACCGTCCGAGCCGCAAGATGATTGCGCGTAGAGGTCAAAATTTCGGCTTCTCGTTCTAAGCGATCGGCAGTACTTTGCATTTCCAGCAGTGCTTGTTGTTCTTCCGCCACGCCGTACAGATTGCTGGCGACCCAGTAGGACAATTCCAACGGCAGATCGGGAATCGAATCTGGGAGATCAATCTCCTGTCCAGTGAGTTTCGCCGACAACCGCACCACATCGCGCAGCAGTTGGTTCACATCGTCCGCCAGGGGTTGTAAGTTACGCTCCACCGGCGCATCCTCAATCCATTCCACTAAGCCGACGCGGTAAGGCTTTTCGCGCACATATTCCAGCACCCGAAACCGCTGTTGACCAATGGTGCGGATCTTCATGCGATCGTCCGGCAATCGCTGAAACTGAACAATTTCTGCACAACAACCAACCATCGCGGGTTTGCCCTGCACCTGATCCCACATCAACACACCAAAACGGCGATCGGTCTCCAAAATGGTGTTCATCATGATCCGGTAACGGAACTCAAAAATATGCAGTGGGAGCGGTCTGCCGGGGAATAGGACCACTTCCGGCAGCGGAAATAGAGGGAGTTCTCGAACCGCGATTGACGAATAGGGTGCCATTAGCCTCCGGGTTAAAGATGATTATTTCTTACTTTAACGGATCTGTAACCAGGAGTGGGGAGCGCCACCCTAGGTTTGCGAGCGCTTGACCCAAACTTTTATAGAATGACAGCGAAGCCAAATTGCAACAAGTTTGACGAAAGGTGTCAGTGCCCCTGGCATTTCGTACAGTGAGTGGAAATCAACCCGCATTTTACCTTATGAGTGTTTCTCAGCCTCAGATTTACTGCCCCAATCTCAATTGTTCGGCTCCCCTGAATCCTATGGGCACCAGTGCTTGTGAAACCTGCACCACACCGCTGGTGTATCGGTATCTTTGGGCGGTGGGCAAAGCCGTGTTATCGGTGCCCGTCAACAGTACTGTGGTCGGACGTTACTACGTCAAAGCGCCCCAAATCTGGTTAGATACGCAACCCGCGTTGCCGCCCGACTTTCCCCCCGCTGAGTTACCCGACGACTGGCAAGCCTATTTGCAACTCCTGCCCCAGCGGTTACATCTGCCAGAAGTCTACGGTGTTTGTGAATTACCGTCGCTGCCCGATGGTGAGAGTGGCCTGGTGCTGTTATTGGAACAAGCACCGCTGACGGAGAAAGGCAGTTTGCTGCCCGCGATCGCCCAGAGTTGGGCCAGTGCCACTGCGGTGCGGCAACTCTACTGGCTGTGGCAATTGTTGCAACTGTGGGAACCACTCACACAGCAGGGTGCCATTGCCAGCTTACTGGTAGCCGACAATCTGCGGGTAGAAGGCTGGCGCGTCCGGCTCTGTCAATTGTTTTGGGATGAAGGCTTACTGGCCGCTTCCACCCCCCCAATCGAACCCATGCCGTCCTTGCGTTTGGCAGATTTAGCGATTCTCTGGTTGGGTTGGGTAGACAGTGCCCAACCCGCGATCGCCGATGCTCTGCGGCATCTGTGTTATGAAATGCGAGCCGAACGGGTGGAATTAGCCGCGATCGCGGCGCAATTGAATGAGCTGATGTTGCAACAGGCGGCGCAATTGCCACTCCGGTTACAGGTCGCGAGTCACACCGATACCGGGCCCCAACACCAACACAATGAAGATGCTTGCTATCCCTCCCCATTTCTCACGAGTGCGATCACCCAGGAACTCAAAGCGCAACTGGCGATGGTCTGTGACGGCATTGGGGGACATGAAGGCGGCGAAATTGCCAGTCAGATGGCGGTGCGATCGCTGACTTTACAAGTGCAAGCGTTACTGGCAGAAATTGCCGAGCAACCTGTACCCCTGGCACCCGCGATCGTGGCCGAACAATTGACGGCAGCGGTGCGCGTCGCGAATGACCTGATTGCCGCTCAGAACGATGCCCAGGGACGAGAAGCGCGGCGGCGCATGGGCACAACCCTGGTGATGGGCTTACAATTGCCCCAAGCGATCGCGTTGCCAGAACCCGGTAAAACGGGCAATGGGCATGAGTTGTACGTAGTGAATGTGGGCGATAGTCGCGCTTACTGGCTCACCCCCCGTTACTGTCACTGTCTCACCCTGGATGATGATGTCTCAGTCCGGGAAGTTCGGATGGGGCGCATGATTTACCGGGAATCCCTACAACGCCCAGATGCCGGATCATTGATTCAAGCCTTGGGGACACGGGATGCCGAGTTTCTCTATCCCACGATTCAACGCTTCTTGATCGAGGAAGATGGGATTCTCCTCCTCTGCTCCGATGGCCTAAGCGACAACGGTTGGGTCGAAGCGGGCTGGCTCGACATCATGACCGATGTGTTCCGGGGCAAGCGATCGCTAGAAGCCGCCGCGACTGCCTGGGTCAATCTGGCGAATCAAAAAAATGGGCATGATAACGTCACGGTGGTGCTGCTGAGTTGCCATGTGTCTTCTCCGATGCCAGAAGTATTAATGCCGCCGACCGCTACTGCCGAGGCCTCGGATTGGTCAGATGCCTCTCGCGCCTTGCTAGAGGCAGATGGTAGCCCTGTGACACCAGCGGCAACCCCCAAACCCCAACGGTCTGCCCGTCGCTGGCTTTGGATTGCAGTGGTGGCAGCAGTCATGGGCGTGAGAAAAAAACTACTATGGCAACACCTACAGGGTGGCAGCAAGCTGCCGCAACAGGAACAACAGCTACCTGGACAATAGCCCGCCGGGATTGCAGGCGATTGCGCGGCAAGTTCTCAAGACGGTGCAGTCTTATGCAAAGATAAAAAGGTTGTGGTTATGAGACAGGTCACGACCGCGATCGCTGAGCTGATAGCCGTTGTGAAAGTGCCAGATTATGCAGATTGATACTGAGTCATTCTCCGTGGGAGATCAAGTTCGAGTTAAAGCATCGGTTGTGGTTTACCACCATCCTGAGCATCGCAATCAAGCCTTTGACCTGCAAGGACAGGCCGGGGAAGTGATTCAGGTGGTAAAGGAGTTACATGGCAAACCCATTAGCGCCAATTTCCCCTACATCGTGAAATTTACACCCAAGTTTCGCGCTCATCTTCAGGCGCACGAACTGGAAAAAGTTTAGGGGCGCGATCGCACCCATCTGGAATTTAAGCCGAATGGCGCGGCGTAAACCAGCCCATCAAATTCCAGTCGCGCTGGAGTTTGAGATGTTCTTGCTGGTGTTGCTGAGACACCTGGGCATACCACTGGCAATAGCGTTCAAAGGCTTCCCGTTGGCGCACTTCGGCATGGAATTCAAAAGCGACCTGATGCACCTCCAGGATCTCAATCTCTGGATCGGGCGGTGTGGGAGCAATCCACCGTAATTCGTGAGCCATAAAGCGGAACAGTTATTTTTTATCATTATGGCGGGTCAAGCTGTTCCCTGGAACGACTCAACCCGCCAATTTTGTGATCAAAAGGTTTTACCTTCTGCCCACTGCCTCCGGCCTAGCGGCACTAGGCGTTATTGAGCAGGCGTTCACCTTTCAGCATCCGTTGGGCAGCATCCAGCAACGCTTCTTCCAGATAGGGTTTGGTGAAGTAGCCACTGGCACCCAGCGATGCGGCCATCTGCCGGTGGCGATCGGCTCCCCGCGAGGTCAGCATGGCGATCGGGAGATGTTTCAAGTTGATGTCTTTTTGAATTCGAGACAGCAACTCTAAGCCATCCATCCGCGGCATTTCAATATCACAGAAAACAATGTCACAGGGTAGCCCAGACCGGAGTTTTTCCCAGGCTTCCTGCCCATCGCGAGCTTGCTCCACCCGATAACCGACTTTGTTGAAGGTCATGGATAGCAGTTCGCGCACCGTGATGGAGTCGTCCACAATCAGCACCATTGGCTCGGTCTTGGCAATCGGCGCTTCCGGAATAGCGGTCACTCCATCCTGTTCCCAGAGTGACCCGCCTGCATCTCGCCGCAGCCGTCCCACAGACAAATCAATCAGTTCCAGGACATCGGCGATCGGCATGATGCGCCCATCCCCCAACACGGTCGCCCCCGCCACCCCAATCGGCTTGGGCACCGGACCTTCCAATTGTTTAATCACGATTTCTTGTTCGCCCATCACCTGATCGACTTGTAGCGCCAGGAAGTTACCCGCACTCCGCAGGACGACGATCGACACCATGTCATCTTCCTGATTCCCACCATAGACATTGCCGCGACTGAGATGACGGTTGTATCCCAGCAATTCAGACAGGGGCCGCACCGTCAGCATCGTATCGCGCCAGGCAATGCAGGGTTGATTGTCAGCATTGGTTTGCAGTCGTTCTTTGGGCACATCCAGCATATCTTCCACCCCATCCATCGGGAAGGCGATACGGGCGCGATCGCTAATGCAGCACAGCGCTTTGGAAATACTGAGGGTGAGGGGCAGGCGAATGGTGAACGAAGTGCCGCGACCGGGCGTGGAATCGGTATTAATCACACCGCGAATTTCACTCAAACTGGTCCGCACGACATCCATCCCCACACCGCGCCCAGAAAAGTCATCGGCCTGGTCTTTGGTGCTAAAGCCGGGATGGAACAGAATGTCGTACATATCTAAGCGGGAGATCGTTCTGGCATCCTCAGCAGTGAGTAACCCTTTTTCCACGGCCTTCAATTTGACGCGATCGACATCAATGCCCGCCCCGTCATCTGCTACCGAGATAATGGTCTGGTTCCCCTGGTGAAACGCCCGAATGGTAATCCGGCCCACAGCGGGTTTACCTGCCGCCAGCCGAATTGCGGGATCTTCAATACCATGGGTGATGGCATTGTTGACGAGGTGCGTCATGGGGTCATAAAGCTGTTCCAGAATCATCTTGTCGATCAGGGTGTCGCGCCCTTCGATGATCAGTTCTGCTTGCTTCCCGACTTTCATCGAAATGTCTCGCACCGCGCGTGGCAGCCGATCAGCGGTTTGGGCAAAAGGCACCATCCGCGATCGCGTTAAGCCTTCTTGCAGTTGGGTCGTCACCTGACGGAACATCCGCGTGACCTGTTCCGTTTCATCCACGATGAATTCAATGTCAGAAGAAGATTCCCGCACCCGGACGATGAGTTCAATCATCTCCTGCGATAAAGAGTGGAAGCCTGTGAACCGATCCATTTCCAGCGGGTCATATTCCACGGTCGAGTGATGATCGGTGGGCGCTTCCACCGTCGTGGTATCTCCCCGGACAGAGAGTGACCCACTGCGATAACCCTGCCGACTTGCTAGCAACGAACTTTCCAACAGCGATCGCTCGTACAGGTCTTGCATCCGCTGCCCCACATCACTGAGTTGCTGCACCTGGTACAACAAATTATCTAGCGATTGGCGCAACCGTTCCTGATCTTGCTCCAGACTGTTCCGGTTCACCACCAGTTCACCCACCAGATTACTGAGGTTATCCAGGTGTTTGACCGGCACCCGCATCGTTTGCTCACTGAACACCCGCCCCGGTCGAGGGCTACGGCGACCCGAAGTCAAACCGGCCCCGACTTTCACAGTGGGGGAGCCGCCCATTTTTTCCTCAGCATCCTTGAGCAAATCATTCAGATCGTCAAATTCCGACTCATCGATCATAGAGTTGGAAATCGTCGGGGGGGCGTCTTCCTGGTCAAGAACATCTTGCGCCAGCAGCGATTCTAAATCCGAGAATTCATCCGCCTCCGCGTCGGGAGAGCCAAAGTCAGGCCGCTCACCCATGAAAGACTGAGCGGTTGAGAAGGTCGGGGTGACCGGTTCATCCATCAACCCATTAAAATCAGCAAACTCTGGGGCCTGCTCGGCACCCAACAACTCCTCCAAATCGTTAAACTCCTGCCCTGCATTACTCTCAAGGGAAGAGTCATCCAGGAGTTGATCGAGGTCATCGAGGCTGTGCTCCGTTAGCTCATCTGAGATGGCCGGAATCTCCAGCAGGTCACCCAACTCACTCTCCAAAGCAGCATCTAATTGACGCTCGACGGAAGTCTCTACGACGGGCAGATCGAACGCGTCGATATCAGTCAGGTTGGCGGCGGCAAATCCCGACTCCAAAGACATCTCTTCTAAGTTAGAGGCATCCAGATCAAGATTGTCCAAATCCGCCAACGCTTGGGAGGTATCCAGATCAAGATTGTCCAAATCAGCCAATTCCGGCAGCTCTCCCCACTCAGCGGCGTTAACGTCCACCAGCGCAGCGGCCTCATCGGGCGCGATCGCCACAGCATCAGGCACAGTGGCTGCATCCAGCAGGGCAGCGGCAGCGGTGCCGTCGGAACTCAGTTCAGCAGCGGCACCAATTTCTAACAGCTCGTTGAGATCCGATAATTCAGCATCTGCGGAGGGTAGCTCCAGATCAGCAACATCGGGTGCTTGCAGCCAGGTCTCCAGCATTTCTGGTGGATTGGCTGGACTGTCGTTGAACCAATCATTGTCAGTCGCAAGGGGATCGTCATCTGCGCGATCGCTAGAGCCTAAATTGAGTTCGGCGGTCATGTCAATAACCTCGCCCAACTCAGGTTCAGCACCCAGATCTGACTCCGAGTTCAAATCCAGCTCCGAGCCTAAATCTAAGTCAGAGAAAAGACTTTCCTCCAACCCCAAGCTATTGTCAGGGGAATTAGGCGAGTCACCAGTCCCGAAGTCGAAGGAGTCCTCCAGACTCAACTCATTGTCAAGTGAGTCAGCCGTACCAAAATCGAAGGATGCTTCCAGACTCAGGGCACTGTCAGAAGAGTCAGCCGTCCCGAAGTCTAAGGGTGCTTCCAGATCGAAAGCATTGTCGGGGGCATCAGCGGCTGCAGCAAGGTCAAAGGCAGGTGCCGAATCCAAATCAGCAAAGTTCAAATCACTGTCCACACGGAACTCATCTGTGGCAGTAACGGGTGGTTCAGGCGACAGTTCGGTGGCGATGAGCGAAGGAGACTCAAGAAAATCATCACCCCACGGATCAGCAATATCAGGAGAAGTCGGGGCTGCGGGGGCAGTGAACTCGACAGCCGGACTGGGTTCATGCAGTGGCGCGGGTTCTGGCTCCTCTAAACTGTCAAACAGCGCCGCATCGAAATCACCCAAAGCGGACAATTCACTCGCACTGGGGTCGTCACTAACCAACAGCTGATCTAGGTCAGGATCGGCAGCGGACAGAGACCAATCCGCTCCGAGATCCGACTCGTCATCTAGGTTGAGTAGGTCTTCTAGATCATCGCTATCGGTCGATGCGGAGAACAGATCCGCAGTGGCCTGATCGGGCAAGGCAAAATCAGCAAAGTTAAGCGCCATCTCACTATCCGGCGCAACGACATTGAGATCAGTCGGGAAGAGATTCGCCTCCGCGATCGCGTCTTCTACCAACTCCGACTCCAAATCACCTAAATCCAGATCGCCCAGATCTAAGTCGCCCAAGTCCAGATCGTTCGCCCCGGCCAGCGCGTCAGGGGTGGCTGGTTCTGGTGATGGGACAGGAATTTCGGCACTCCAGGGATCGGTTTCAACTGCGACAGATGGAGCGGGACTGGCCTCCGAGATTGGCAGATCAGTTTCATTCAGCCCCTCAAAGAGGTCGCCTAAATCACCCAAAGCGCCGTCCAATTCCAAATCAGATAACCCACTAAGGTCTAGTTCACTGAGGGCAGCAGTCGCGTCGGAGACATCTGACTCCAGGTTGAAAGTCGCGTCGGTTTGGAATGGATCGGCGGCATCGAGGTCAGTGGGTAGCGCAGCGGGTTCGCCCATGATGCCCAGGAGATCGGCGAAATCATCATCCGCGTGAGCGACATGAGGTATGGCGGCAGCGGCGATTACTTGCGTTGGGATATCATCGTCTAAGTCATCACCAAATAAGTCACTAAGGTCATCGGCGGCGGTGCTGCTAGCAGGGGACGGGGCGGTGGATTCAAACAAAAGATCAGCAAAGTCACTGACCTCATTCGTGGGAGGCAGCCCAGTGTCGCGGGTAAGCAGCTCCATTTCATCGGTTAAGACCTCTTCCTGTTGCCAGGTTAAGCCGAGTTCAGGCATTTCGCCTTCAAACAAATCCGCCAGTGAATTCAGTTCTGCTGACCCCACTTCGGGTCCTTGACGAATGCCCCTGCCGGCCTCAGACAAGTCGGTGGTCAAATCACCACTCAAATTCACTTCCTCGGTGGTTGCATCAAGGTCATCAAAGGTGAGATCCAGCGGGTCTCCCGACAGATCGTCAGCAGAGACGGCATTGATGTCGTCTAATCCCAACAACTCGGCCAGATCCTCCTGTACCATGGTTTCCGTTGGCACTGGGGTCGGCACCAGATCGCACAATTGCGGACACGGGCTAATTTCGGTCGATCGCCCCGCCAACACTAACTCCTGCGCCAGCTTGATATCCCGAATCACGATCGGAGCCAGGATGCGGTAGCTATTGTCGGGATGGGCGATCGCACGGCGAGCTGTGTCTACGAGCTGACACCAGGTTTGCAGTTGGTACTGTTCTCCCAAGCTGCTTAAACTCCGACATAACTCTTGTAGCTGCTGCCGCGTCACCACATCCGTATCGGGCTGCTTAAACAACTGCAACATTTCTCGGAGACGCAGCGGCACATCGGTGCGGAACAGTTGTTCAACGGCGGCTTCCAAGCGAGGCTGGGGATCATCTAGGTGCAGACCGCTGGTGAAGGGAATGGTGGGAACAGGCGTGGCACCGGGAGCCCCCGTCAGCTGATGCAGGTGCTGCTCCAGTTCGACAAAGGTTGGCTCTACAGCCGCGACAATTTGGTTCGCCACGTCTTCCGTCAAACCAAATGGCCCCTGCAACTGTCCTAGCAGTTCTTGCAAAGCATCAAAAGCGCGTAAAAACAAGTTTTCTAACTTCTGGTCAACCTGAATGCGGGTTTCCTTCAACACTTTGAAGAAGTCTTCCAGACGATGGGAAACACGCTGGATGCCATTCAGCCCCAACATAGCCGCGCCACCTTTGACCGAATGAGCCGCCCGGAAGACTTCGTTCGCCATCTCCGGGTCTTCAATCGTGCTTTGCAGGTTTAGCAAGCCTTGCTCGATGGTATTGAGGTGGTCTTTGGCCTCCTCAATGAAATAGCCCATGATTCGCTGCTGTTGGTCAGGCTGCATGGCAAAACTCCATTTCCTTGGAGAAAGTAATTAACTTGAAACGAGCATACTGGAGTGGCTGCGATCGCTCAACAGACCCACCAGCTGCGACCTTGGATGATCCCGTGACTCACGGCTCCAACCACTTGCAACAGGCGGTGGGGACGGTCAACCCCTGCAACGCCAGGATGCGACATTTGGAATGGATTTAATGTACCCGATCCAGGCCAAATTGACATCAATGCTAGTCGGCTACTTCCGTTCCACCGTTTCCACCCGGAACCGTTCTACTGACGTTAACAAATCTCGTGCCACACCGACCAGATTTTGCAGTGAGCCGGACACTCGTTGCGCTTCTTGCGAAGTTTCCTGGGCCGTGAGTTCGACCGATTGCATGACCTGCGCCACAGCCCGCGAAGTTTCGGTCTGTTCGACCGTGTCGGCGGTAATCGATCGCACCAGCACGTCAATCCGGTTCGACACCTGAATGATATCTTCCAGCGATCGCTTCGCCTGTTCTGCCAGCTTCGTCCCTTCAATCACCTGCTGCGTGCCTTCTTCCATCGCGGTCATCACGGACCCGGTTTCACCCTGAATTTGTAACACGATTTGTTCAATTTCTTTCGATGCTTTCGCCGCCCGGTCTGCCAGTTGGCGGACTTCATCGGCCACAATTGCAAACCCGCGTCCCGCTTCACCCGCTCTTGCCGCTTCAATACTGGCGTTGAGTGCCAACAAGTTCGTCCGCGAGGCGATTTGAGAAATCAAGGCCACAATCTTGGAAATTTCTTGCGAAGATTCCGCCAATCGTTTGACCTTACGGGTGGTTTCTGCCACCGTTTCGCGAATTTGCAAAATCCCGGCCACCGTGCGTTCCACCGCTTCCCCGCCCTTCAAGGCTGTAGCCGATGCCGATCGTGCCACTTCTTCCGCTTCCCGCGCACTTTCCGCCACCCGTTGAATCGATTCCGTCATCACCTGGACTGAATTCAGGGTGACTGCCAGTTCTTCCGCCTGGCGCAACGCATCAGACGACAAACTGCGGGCAAACATTTCGTTGTCGGTGGAACTCTTCGTCACCTGCCGGGTGGCAGTCTTCACCTGTTGCACAATTTCGCGCAGGTTTTGAATCGTCAGGTTGAAGGAGTCAGCAACGGCACCAAGCACGTCCGCCGTCACCTCGGCCTGCACCGTCAAGTCACCCCGAGCCGCGCCTTCCACATCATCCAGGAGGCGAATCACTTGCCGTTGTAAGTCTTCCTTGGCTTGCTCTTGTTCTTCCGCTTTGCGTTGGGCTTCGCTGGTGGTGGTCAAGATCACGCGAGCCATCTGGTTAAAGCCAGTGGCCAATTGTCCAAATTCATCTTCCGAGTAAACGGTCGCTCTGGCGTTGAGATTCCCCTGACAAACGGAATTGAACTGAGATTGCAGGTTGTCCGTGGAGCGGCGAATTTGTTGGGCTGTGGTGCGACCCACCAAATAAGCAGCTCCGCCTCCCACGACACCACTCGCGAGGGCAGCCATCCACCCGGTATTGCGCAGTTGATTGACGACCGCAGGTTCCTGGTTGGCCATTGAGGAGGCGACAGCGACGTTCATGCCGGCGACCGCGATCGCGGAACAAACCCCAGCGGCTAGGGCGGCAATCACATGCTTCGTAGCCAGCGGCGCATTTTCGAGGGGCGCTAAAAAGCCTTGTTCGACAGTGGTTGCGGGTTCGAGGGTGCCACTGGGATCAAGTTGGGTGAAGGCTGGCACTTGATCGGTCGGACTGGAGAGGCTGAAGACTTCATCATCCCGAATCACTGAGCGATCGCTGGGCGCAGAGAACCCGATACTGGTATCCACTGAATCCTGCGGTGTAGTGACCACACCGGGCATGACAAACTCACCACCCACGGCAGGGCGGGTAAAGCCAGCCGAATTTTCGGACAGGTCAAAGTCTGACAAATTCCCCAGATCATCGAACTCATCAAACTCATCTAAAAAGTCCACATTACTCTGTCCGCCAAAGTTTGGGCTGCTGTCGAACCCACTCCGAAAGGCAGCCGCATCGTCAGCACCAGAGGCGAAGCGGTTGTCGGCCAGCGCGCGATCGAAGGGAGCCGCATCACTAATCTCTGGTTCATCATAAAGATTAGTACTGCCCATAAAGAGAGTTTCATCTTCACCCGTATGATTTGCAGCCACATTGTTGCGACCGCCAGTGGGGGGTTCGGGTGGCAGATCTGTCAACCCGTTGTACGCGGTGCCAACCCCTGAGGGCGGACCAAAGTCATCAGGCAAATCTAAAGCAGGGAAAGATTCATCGAACTGACTAAAAGCGACATTCGGTTCATCGAAAGCACTGTTTGCGTCAGCATCATTCTGTATTCCGTCGAAGGCAGGCATGGGATCGACGTAGGCTTGAGGGGGAGCAGCGGAGAAGGCATCTAGCCCGTTCAAGTCATCATCATGCATCCCAAAGGGGTCAGCAAAGGCAAAATCATCTGCTGGCGCAGCCGTCCCCGACCCACCAAACGGATCGGCGGTAAATGGCTGCTCAAGCCCTTCATCTGGGCTGTCGAAAGTGAACTGATCATCTGGCAAAGCGCTTAAATCCAAATCATCTAAGCTTGCTCCGGCGGCAGGTTCCGGCGCAAAACTAGCAGCGGGGCTGGCAAAGGCAGCATCGTCAAAAGCTGACTGCTCAAACGCTTGCGGATCAAAGGCGGGCGCATCAAAGGTCTGATCGTCAAACAGTTGAGCGTCAAAGTTTTGATCATCAAACGCATCAAACGCGGTGCCATTGCTAGCAAAATCGTCGTGGGCACCAGTAGACCCATTGGCATTATCTTGGATGTGTTGCAGACCCTGAGTCGCATAATTAGCGAAGTCTGGATCGTCCGTCAATTGCAGGACAGATTCGTATTGCTCGCGAGCTACTTCGTATTGCTGTAATCCATAGCAATAAATGTGTCCCCGCAAGAGGCTCGCACTGGGGTCATTCGGAAATTCGGTGACCAGACGATCAACAATGCCAGCAGCTTCTTCGTAACTGCCGTTCATGTAGGCAATTTGCGCTCGCTGATATTCTTGTGCGTACTCAGTACCTGATGCCATTTGCCTTCTCCCAATTCATTGACGAGTACGGTTTACAACCTGAAGACCTGTTGGTAGGCGGGGATCGCTTCTATCGTATCCCTGATTTCTCCGCCCGCGTGTCCAATTTTGTGGTTTGTTGTCACAGTCATAGTGTCCTGTGCCTATGCAGCCCAGCGAGCCGATCGCAAAATGGCCACCTGATCCAGCAAGCGCAAATACTTACTCGATTGCTCATCCAGTATCCATTCCCCCCGCAGAAATGGCGCAACACTATCGGGAACATTGGTAGACATCTGGATTTCCTCCAGATCCAACCATTCCATCCCCACAATGCGATCGACGGCTAAGCCCAGCATGGTGTCTTGATCCTCGACAGCAATTACGGAAACTTCGGGTTTGTCCGTATTGAGGGGTGTGGGATCCCCCAGGAATTGCCCCAAGTCGGCCACCCACACCACGCGACCACGCACGTTCAGGGTACCCAAAAGCAGGGGGGAAACATTCGGAATGGGGGTAATTCGATCCGGAGGCGGTGACAGCACTTCCCGAATACCGGTAGCAGGCAGCGCGAACTCGTTCCCAGACGTGACATAGAAGCGGAGATGAAGCTCACCCTCTGGACTTTCGAGTTCTTGAAATTCTGGGGCTTGATCCTGCCCTCTACCGGTTAAAAAATCGGGATTTCCTACCATCGAGCAGCACCTATCCTCTTAACAACTGTTTGACCGTGCCCACCAACTCTGTGGGTTGAAACGGTTTGGCAATATACGCATCGGCTCCTTGTTTCATGCCCCAATAGCGATCGAACTCTTCACCCTTGGAAGAACACATCACAACCGGAACATTCTGGGTTTTGGGGTCTGCCTTCAACCGCCGACACACTTCATAGCCGTTCATCCGAGGCATAACAATATCCAACACGACGAGATCGGGACAACTGCCTTGAATTTGTTCCAGTGCTTCGACACCGTCACTGGCGACAGCGACATCCAAACCGCTGCCTTTCAGAAGGTCTTTGATCATTTCCCGTTGAGTGACGCTGTCTTCCACAACCAGAACTGTACTCATACTTTGCTACCTGCCGCCTTTTTCGTTGATGGGAAGAACCCAACATCGTTCACCGTGAACCGCTAATAACTAAAGTACCCCTAAATTTCTATTTAAGCGGCTTTGTTCGGTTGAAGTTGATTGTGTACTATTCATTTTTTAAGTTGTGTGTCAATGAATCGGCTAAGAGTGAACGTTGTTCGCGTTCAGAATAGCCTAAACCTGCGTATTTTTCGACCAACATGAGCAACTCATTTTCGCCGAAGGGCTTGGTCAAATAATCGGTAGCGCCCACCATCCGGGCTTTTACCCGGTCGATAAAACCATCTCGACCCGTCAACATGACGATCGCCGTTTGCCGAAAGGTGCTGGAACTGCGCAACATGGCACAGACTTCATAGCCATCCAGCTCGGGCATCGCAATATCACACAGGATCAGGTCGGGATTGATCTGAAACACCAAACTGAGCGCTTCTAGCGGATTGGCGATCGTCGTCACTTCGTACCCATGTGGGGACAACATTGCCTGCACCAATTCCCGCACTGTCGCCCCATCATCAATACAAACTACCTTGGGGCGGTTACGAGCTTCTGGGCTGAGGGCAGCGTTGGCGCGGTTGACACCACCTGCATCTTCGGGACTCAAAGGCATTTGGATGATGCCCTGCTGGACGTAAGGATAAATTGCTTTGGCCACCGTCAAAATATCTCGATTCAGGTAGCGGGCAATTTGCCGGAGTGAGGTATTGCCATCGGCAAAGCCTGTGAGCTTGGTGAAGGTGCGATTTGAGAGGTTGCGCTGCAAGGCTGCCACATTCGCCACTGCGGGTTTTTGTTCAGGGGTTTGAATGTAAGGGTGGAGTAACTTCCATTGCTGCACCTGTTTCATGGTGCGCGTGAGTTGCGGCGATATTTCCAGGGTCGTGAGTTGGGGCGACAACGGCGGACCCACTTCAAATACAAATGATCCCTGATGCAAGCTGAGTAGGTCAAACAGGGTTTCGTGCACCATGCTGTGGATGATGCTGCGGCCTTGGGCGGGGGTGAGGGTGTGCCGTTCGAGCAGCGCCCAGAGATAGCCATACTCGGCGGCATTAGTAGCCGCGATCGCCTGTTCCGCAAATTGATTGACTAAATGGTCGGCCTGAAAGCGGCGGAGATAATCCCGCAAGCGCGCCAAACTTTGATCCATGTCTGCCGCGTAAATAATCTGTCCATTGAGGAAAAAAACAAACCAGTAACGCCCCGTTAAGGGCTGGAGATTGCGGTTCTCGATTGGACTATTCGGCTCACTAGGCAGGGGGGGCGGCGGATAAGCTTCAACAAATAACTCACCTGTCCGCTGGCCCAATTCAATGAGTTGCAGAATACTTCGAATATCAATTTCACTCAGCTTGCCTTGCATAGAATGGGGAGCCAGAGAGGGCAGTGTCAGCAATCAATGAAGCTGTGCGTGATCGCCACACTGCAAACTATACCCTTGTTATATCCTGCTCTTCCGCTTCGATCCAAACCATTTGTCAGCCCAACCACAGGTACTCTATGAGTCGGGAACTCAGAGTAATGACTTTCTGTTACGTTTCTTTGCAATGCTGGGAGGCGAGGGTGCGATCGCAGTTGCGGTGCTACATTAGAGGGCACTATCCCATCAATCGGTGAATTGCTGATCATGGTTGGATTAGCCCCAGACGGTCAACCCAGATCCAACTTGTCATCGCTCAGGCAATTCTCAAATAAAATATGTGAATCCGGTCGATCGACAATGGTAGGTAGGCAACTGAGGTGTTTGGGTACGCTAATTTTACGGATTGCTGATCACACATGAACTTTAACTCTGGTTAGACTGACTGCATATACTAAGAGAAAGTAGGGGCTTGCAGTGTGAACCACGGTTAGCAAGACTCAATGAAATGCAATCTAAAGATTGAGATGCGTGAGTGGAAGGGTGATCCATCGCTCCAAGAGATGATGAATTGTCTGGAGTGTAAGGTTACCAGGGTTGCCAGTAGTATTGATTCGATCTCGGGCAGCCAAACTGGGTTGTAGACGACTTTTTGGTCACAAACACAGAAGGGGATAGTTGGCGTGCTGTATCTCGCGGAAGTTCAAAAAAAGAGCGGATTTATCGGGGCTGCGAAAGCTGAACTGAGATTATTGGCTTGTCAGCGTTCAGAGCAAAACTGGACGGCAGTGTCCGGGGATGAGAGCATTCAGGCGGATGAGGCCAACAATTATCCGGCTGGGGGGCTGGTGCTGGTCGATATTGCTGGAAATCGCCAAATTCAGCGGGTGCAGGAAGCCGGACGACCCCTAGTCAGTATTTTGCAGAATTTCTCGCGGATGCAGGAGAAATTCAAAACGCAAGAAGAAGAAATTGAGCAGTGGAAGCAGTCTCTGACCTACCAAAGTCAAGAGTTGAATCGGCGCGAGATGGATATGGAGACGCGGCGAGAACAACTCCAGCAGATGGAGGAGGACATTGAGAAGTTTGATGCCCAGCGGCAAGAATTGGAAGCGCTGCAGGAGGAAATTAACCAGCAGAAGGAAGCCTACGAACGCAATCGGCAGGAGTTGGAAGGTGCTTGGGAACATCTGCGCGGGGAGATGCGCCGCTTTGAAGAAACCCAGGCCAGCGTTGCACCGGGAGGCAGTTTGGATGAGGAAAAGGCGAGATCGCTACAAGCCTGCCTCGATCAACTCGCTGCCGCCATGCCTGCCACGGATAGCTTGAATGCCCAGATTCACAGTTCCTTTTTGACCTTTCAACAGCAACAAGACCAATTGGGGCACCACTGGCAGACGTTTGAAGCATTGCGATCGCAAACCCAACAGCGGCAGGGGGAAGTGGATCACCAGGCGCAAGATTTACAGCACCGCTGGCAAACCTGGCATGAAGCCCAAACCGCTTTGGAGCAAGCTCGCACCGAGTTAAAAGGGCAACAGTCGGCGTTGAGTGCCAAGCAAGAATACGCCCACCTATTGACGGCACAACTGCAAGCATTTGATGAAATGCATCAGCAGTTGTTTCGCTTAGCTGAGGGCACTGAGAACGTGAAAGTCGGCTTACAGGCGGATCTCGATGCGCTGGAAAAAATGCCAGTGGATGAGTTGCAAAAGCTCGTGCAGGAAATGGAGGCGGAACTCACAAAACTCTCCGGGTTTGTGCAGAGTCAGGAAGAAGAACTCAATGCCAAACAGCAGGAAATTGATGACTTAAAAACCAAGATTCAGTCAGCCAGTGACTACGATCGCCTGAATTTGGAGAATGAACTGGCGGATGAGCAAGACGGATATCAGATGTTGAATGAAACGCTGGTCGGTCAACGCCGCAACCTACAATCACGGAAAAGCTTTTTGAGCCAACATCAAGTCATTTTGTGTCGGCGGCAGGGTTTACCGGCACCAGAGGGGACAACGAATGTAATCGATCTGAGTCCCTTATCGACCCTAGTGGATGCTCAACGGCAGCAACAAGCGGAAGAGTTACAAAAGCTAGAAGCGCAAATTGAGCAGATGAAGGGCGCGATTCAGCAGGCTGAACAACTGGTGACCAGCCAGACAGGAGAGCAGGAAACCCGCCGCAGTGAGTTGAAACAAGCCGAGTTTGAGCTGATTGGACAACGCGCGACGGTAGCGGAAATGCAAGGGCGAGTCACGCTGTATCAGGAAATGCTGCAACCCGTTCAAGATGGGGTTGATAGCATTCGTGGGCAATTAGAAGCGATCGCCAGTACCATCAACCAGATGCAGGAAAGCCGCGATCAGCAGCAACGGGTATTCGCAGATGTGCAGCAGTTGATGAACAGCCTGACGAATCCGCAAATGGCAGTTTCTTAGTACCGTAGTCCTGTAGGTTGGGTTGAACACCGTGAAACTCAACACCAGAGACTGTTACACCAAAGACTGTTACACCAAAGACTGTTACACCAAAGACTGTTACACCGAAGACTGTTGTGTTGGGTTACGCTGTCGCTAACCCAACCTACGCAGGAATCGGTATTTCAAATTTAATCGCAGCTCCACCAGACTCAGCATTCTGCCTCCTGACTCCTCACTTCCAACCAATCCATTCTCCTGCCGTATAAGCGATCGCACCACCAGGAAAAGGATCGGTTTGGGTGCGGTTGGGGGCAGTGATTAAGTGCACGAGTTTTTCGATGTGTTCAAACTCTGGTGCGGTTGGTAAAACCGTCTGAAGGAGTTGGCGGATGACTCGTCGTTGGAGGGCTAGCGGTGCCGATCGCAGGACAGCACGATGGAGGCGATGGGTGTCGGGGGCGATCGCCTGTTGATACAACCGAGCCGCTTCCTGCTCCAAAAATGCGACTTCAGCTTGCAAGATTTCGGCTGTCTGCGCCAGGGTGCGATCGACCTGGGGATTGAACTGTTGTTGTAGGTAGGGCAACACCTCCAGCCGGAGGCGATTGCGGGCATGGGTTAAATCCTCATTGGTGTTATCTACCCAAATCGGCAACTGCTGTTGGTGACAAAACGCGGCTGTTTGAGTGCGGGTGAATGCCAGCAGGGGGCGCACCAGGGTCACAGTTGGGCTGAGCGATCGCTGCCAGCTCAAGGCTTGTAGCCCATCTAATCCGCTGCCCCGTACCAGGTTATACAGCAGGGTTTCGGCGCGATCGCTGGCCGTGTGCCCCGTCACCACGATGGCGGATTCATGGCTCTGAGCCAGATCGGTCAAACTGCTGTATCGCCAAGTTCTGGCCGTAGCTTCAGTGGTGGGGATAACCTCAGCCGTCACCGTCCAGCAGGGCAGTTGCCAGCTTTGGGCTTGCTGTTGCACAAAGACGGCATTCTCCGCCGAATCAGGTCGCCAGCGATGGTCACAATGGGCGATCGCGAGTTGCCACTGCCACTTCGGTTGCAAATCCACTAAGAGTTGGGCGAGACACATGGAGTCTTGTCCGCCGGAGACAGCCACACAGATGGAGGCACCCTGTGGCAACAACTGCCGATCTCTCAGGGTTTGGTGGAGTGCTGCATGGTGCTCAGTCCAGGGAGCCATTACCAACGACCTACGGCTGAGGCTGCTGTGCGCAAAAATCAGATCTGGCGATGCGTTACGGCTAACGCCTAACACATCCTACAGTGGGGACATGGTTTCATTTAACACCGCATAGACGACTGGGTGAGCGGCTGTTTCAGGGGAGAGCCACAGCGCAGCACGTTAATAGTCGTCGTTGGGAGCGCGATAAATGTCATTCAATTCCAGGCGGGGGCGATCGCTGCGAAAACCGTCTTCCCGTTCGGGACGATAGACATCATCCACGCGGGGTTCGATTTTTTCTGTCCGGCGATGGCTGGTACGACGCTCTGGCAGTTG
>JAIXVO010000044.1 GCA_027482985.1 Cyanobacteriota bacterium | reverse complement strand
TCCGAAACCAGAGCCGTGAGCCCTCATTATCAACAAAACTATACTCCGCCTCAAACTCTGGAATCAGTTCCACCACAGGCGCATTCGGCGTGACCAAATCGCGGTAGAACACCAGATTACGGCTATCGGTGCCCAACCACACCGTAATGATTAGATAACGCCCATCCTGGGTCACCTCACCCGCAAAACCCCACTCTTTTTGATCCGGGCGTTCGTAAACCAAAACATCTTCCGCTTGGGAGGTACCCAGGCGGTGATAGTACAACTTTTGGAAATAATTCACCGCTGCCAATCGGTTTTTCTCACTCGGTTCATCATACCGGGAGTAAAAGAAGCCCTGCCCATCAGCCGCCCAGGACGCGCCCGAAAACTTGACCCACCGTAGCAAGTCGGGCAGATCTTGCCCCGTTGCCACCTCGCGCACTTTCCACTCCTGCCAGTCCGACCCAGAAGTGGATAAGCCATAGGTCATGAATTTGCCATCTTCACTCAAAGCCAGACCCGCGAGCGCCACTGTACCATCTGCTGATAACGTGTTGGGATCAATCAGTACAGTCGGCGGATCACTGAGAGATTTCAGCGTGTAAAGGACGCTCTGATTCTGTAAGCCGTCATTTTTGAAGAAGAAGTAGCGATCGCCCTTCTTGAATGGCGTGCCGTATTTCTCGTAATTCCATAACTGGGTAAGCCGTTGTTGAATGCGATCGCGCTCCGGGATCTGCGCCAAAAAGCTGAAGGTCAGCTGATTTTGTGCCGCAATCCAGGCTTGGGTTTCCGGGCTATCGGAATTCTCTAGCCAGCGATAAGGATCAGCGATCGTGACCCCATGATACTGGTCAACCTGATCACTTTTGGGACTGGTGGGATACGCAAAAGGAGCAGCAGGAGGCATAGCATTAGACCCCATAGATGTACATCCACTATGACAGATGAACATCAGCACCATGCCAATTGCAGCCAGAATCATACGTTGTTTCATGCCACATCCCATCGAGAAATCTGACTCGGAGCATGAGCGTTGTGGCAGACCTACCGATGCCCCAGCGTCAGTCTCCCCTGATGGTTACAAATTCCGCACGTTTCTCACTGGGTCTGCAGCGATCGCCTTCACGGTTGCCGATTCATGCGGTACAACAACCAGAGCGACCCCGTCAAACCCAGAAAGTGCGCCAGAATCAGATTGACGCTGGCCTGTACCACCAAAATATCCAAGGAATTCACGGCCTGAGTGGGACTGGCGGCAACAAATCCGGGGCCTTGGCGAAAGGCAATCACGGCCACCGTCCCAATAATGGCGAAGCTGCCTAAAATTCCCAACAACATCCCAGCTAAACTGGCGAGCAAGCCCGTCCGAATCAGTTGGGTCACTTCTGACTTCTTCGGGCGGATAGCGGCATCCTGGCGCAATTGACGACCAATTTGGACATACCGAAACGCCCAGTAGATGGTCACGCCCATCGCCGCGATCGCGCCAAATGTTAAGACCCCACCCACTCCGGCACTAGGATTGGGCGCTGCGGGAATCGCCACCCCTGGCAAGGCCGGATTCACGACAGGAGCCCGAATTGCCGTCGCCGCCACGATCAAAATAATGCTTGAGATGATGACCAACACCACCTGGGACCAGAAACTAATCCAACCCGTACGGCGAAATTCATTCGCAATTTGTTGGATAACCGGGGAAGGGGAGGAATAGCTAGACCTGGCGCTCATTACAATGGAATCCGGATATGACAATGACAAATGTTCTTCAATATCCTAGCTTTCAAAGTCAGCAACAAACCTGCAACCGCATCTATCTGTAATACTCCTCCGTAAATCCATGTAGGATAGGGAACAACGCCAAATACGGAGGCGATCGCGCCACGCCGCTTGCTGGGTCAAAACTATCCACAACTTTAATCTCTGGTCAGAGAAGGTATCATACTTGGCTGGTTCGCGGATTGGCACACGGCC
Organism: Cyanobacteriota bacterium; assembly: GCA_027482985.1. GTDB lineage: Bacteria > Cyanobacteriota > Cyanobacteriia > Leptolyngbyales > Leptolyngbyaceae > JSC-12. The sequence continues at coordinate 8,206 of JAIXVO010000044.1, read as the reverse complement.
TCGCCTTGATTCATCAGTTCAAGCATATTACTTTCGTCGGGATTTTAACGCATTCTTGTTGTTAATCGGTTTTTCCATGCTGAATTCTGCTTCACCCCATCTCCCCACAGACTTGCCCCCGCTCAGAGTAATGATTGTAGAAGACGATCCCATGATGCAGTTAGGGCTGGAGCAAACCTTAGGGGAATATCCGCAACTGACGCTGGTGGGTCAGGTGGGGGATGGTTATCAAGCGGTCGAAATGGCGCAGAAGTTGGTTCCTGACGTAATTGTGATGGATATTGGCTTACCGCGTCAGGATGGCATCGCCGCCACCCAGCAGATCAAAGCCCTCATGCCCAATGTGCGAGTGGTGATGCTCACGTCCCATGTCACTGAGACCGAAGTGATTGCGGCGCTTTCCAGCGGAGCCGATGCTTACTGCATTAAAGGGACAAATGTGGATCGGTTGATCGCCGCGATCGCCGCCGCGCAAGAAGGAGCCACCTATCTCGATCCCCAAATTGCCCGCCGAGTGATTGAACATCTCAAGCCACCGACCTCCACGACGCTAGTAGGGCAACTCTCTCAGCGTGAACTGGAAGTGTTGAAGCTCATGGTCGAAGGCAAAAGCAACCCGGAAATCGCCGCCGACCTGTATCTCAGTCCCAATACGGTCAAAACCCATATTCGCGGCATTATGAACAAGCTCGCGGTGGATGATCGGGTGCAAGCCGCAGTGGTAGCGCTCCGAGCGGGTTTGGTTTAAGGAAATAGTTTAAGAAAAGTTACATGCAATTTTCAAGCCTCGGCTAACATGAAATCCACAGGTCATATGGCAAGATGGCAGCTAGCTGTAGCGATCTGACCAGTGCTGACCTGCGGCAATAAACTCTATGAGTAGTATTGTAAAAGGAGGTGCTTGATACCACTACTTCATGCTTGTGAAAATGTTTGCTATTTTCGAAGGATGTTCACTACCACGCAGAATCATCTGACAATTTAACTGGTCAGTGTTGTTTGGATAAGTTCTTCAGTGTTGGTTTCTACTTGTTGCTACCAAGAGGTAAACTCTTATACCCCAGGATTCCGAGTTAAATAAGGTCGTCAAAGAAAAAGCTGTTGCTGAGACTTGAAGGTCAGTCTTGTGCTCAGAACCATAAGAGCACTGAGCAATCGATGCAAATGTTCAGGTGTGGTGAAGTACGGAAAGGAAAATCTTGAACAGCTATAAAGGCTTTTTATCCCTAGCGATCTTATTTCGGTCTTTGGACTGATGCCATGACTCGCGTACCCTTTGTTAAGTTGATAACACCCTGCATAAGGGAAAATCACTAACAGACCACTGATTCGCACAACTGTCGTATGGATGGGAAAAATGAAGTTTGAAGACATTTACAAATTCTTCCAAGCGCCGCCGCCGTTCTATTTGAACAAGGAGCTTGCTGTTTGTTACGTGCTGGCAGTCTTGACTCGGGGAGACTCCTATGGCACTGAGCTGATTCAGTTACTAGAGACGGACTATCCAGCCTATCGGCTTTCTGATACGGTGCTTTATAGTGCCCTCAAATTCTTGGAAGAGGAAGCCATTATTACTGGGTACTGGAAAAAGGTAGAAGGCCGCGGTCGCCCCCGCCGGATGTACCAAATCCAAGCTGAATCGACGCAACGGGCACAAGACCTGGCGCGGTTATGGCAGGAATATGTTGGGAAGTATCATACAGCACCTCACTCGCCGGGTTTAGCCCACAGTGGGAACAGTTAAGACGCGCTGTGGATTGAGTCAGGACAGGGAAATCACCAGATTGCGATCGCTATTGTGCTGGCAGCAGTGTCTAATAGAGGATATTAGCGATCTAGTGTTTCTCTCCGTGAATTCGAGCTAAACGAAATGAGTACCCCTGTCCTATTATCCACTTTTCTGTTAACGCTCCTGCTTTTGGTCGGACTGTTCTTCTTTATTCGTGCTTCCGTCAAAGATCGCACCCAAACGACTAAGTTTGTTTCGGATTTATCGGAAGAGGACTTAGCAGGACAGTTACAACAATACTTCTCTCAACGCGCCTACAAAATGGTGGATATCGATGCCGAACAAAATCAGGTTGCGTTTGAGGGGGTGGTTCGGCCCAGTCTATTCCTGGCAATTTTTTTGACCACGTTGGCCGCAGTTGGCACCTTATGCCTCTCCTTAGTACTGGCGATTCTTTTACCTGATTATGCCCGCGGCTTTTTGTTGTTGGTTCTGCTTTCGCCTTCGGCCGGAGTATTCTACTGGCAAAAAGCCAAACGCCCAGAACAGGTTCTACTGCGAATCGATTCTGAGCAGGGCGAGAATCAATTGGGTCAAAGTGTGATTACGGTGATCGCGCATCGAGATGAACTATCAGAACTACAGCGATCGCTGACGTTAAAATCGCCGCAGTCATAAGTTTGGGATCTGCTTAATCTTGCCTCTTTACCAAGCCAAGGTTGAACGCTAAAAATTGTTAGCCGTTAAGAAACCAAAAGTCCCGCGATGATTTTGCTCATCGCGGGACTTCTGATTTATGGAACAAAACCTGGGAAATCTCAAGCTTTGCGAACTTGAACAGCGAGTTCAGGTTGCTCTTCATCGGACGGTCTCAGGCTGGGGAAAAGAAAGTGGTTCTCCTCGACATACTGCGCCCCGAACAACCCCTTCTCAGCCCAGAAATAGCGATCCGTGGTATGCTCATTACGCTTGACCAACAGCAATGCAGGGGGAACAATCCCTTCCGCATGGATGAATTTTCTGGCTGCCGTAACTGGCTTATCTTCACCACATTCGATACTAAACTGAGGCACGTGTTCAAGAATTCTGCGACCCTCCTGCCGACGGCGGCTTTTGCGCTTGCGTCTCCTTGCCAAATTAACCCCCTTGTTGGTCAAGTGTAGTGTTAGTTACAAAATACGTCGCAAGTATAGCGATTCTGGGCAAAAATTTCAATTTCTTTTAACCCTTTGATACAAACATTAAATCTATCTGAAGGAGAACTTCAGGTTAACACATAACTGTTAAGCCTTATTTACGAGCATTTAAAGCTTCATTTACCGTCGAGTATCCTGTTCACTAATGCGTTTCATGTGTGATGCTAATGCCTGTCAGTTCTGAGTTTGTGGCTCTTTGTCGAGCCCAGATTACGCTCTTAACTCAGGCGTTTGGAGCGTCTATCAGTATTGTTTATCTCACTCAAGACCGGGAAGAGGCCAGTCAGCCCCGCCTGCTGGCGATCGCAGCGCATCCCGAAAGCCTGATTGAACTTGACTCTCAACCGCATGGCTACTTACGACCAGCGACCTTAAGTCCTCCCTCCCGGCCTAACTTGACCACTCCGGAGGTGGGCAATCCACTCCTACCAGAAGCCATAGAGTCTACTGGAGGCTCTGCTAATTGGCAGCCGCCATCCCCACCGGGGGCAACTGCGGACAGCAGCCGGAATGCTGCTCTGGTAGAACAAAGACAACTTGTCTTACCCCTGATTTATGAGGGTGGAGTATTGGGGGTACTGGTGACGCGACGCGACGATCGCGCTTGGGAAGCCAGGGAACACCATCAAATTGAAGCTATTGCGCAATCTTTAGCCCTGGCTTGTGTGATGGATCAACGGTATCTCTGGGGGCAGCGTGAGCGCGAGCAAGAACGCCTCATGCGGCTGCAACAACATGACTTGATGGATAACGTGTTACATCAGTTTCGGAACTCTCTGACGGCACTCCAGACGTTTACGAAACTCATGTTGCGGCGGCTAGCTCCCGGCGATCGCAACCAGGAACTCGTGGCGAATATTCAGCATGAGACCGATCGCCTGCGGGAACTGGCGCAGCAAATGGAATGGGCCTTAGATCCAACCCTCAGTCCTAGTCCGCGATCGTTGCCTGGGGCTGAGGGCGTTTATCCAGAGGCGGAACAATTGGGAGCAGCCACCCTGTCACCCCAACCGCTGCCGCTGCTCCCCGCGATGGGATTATTACCCAGCCGCCAATTAACCTTGGAACGGTGCTTACTGGAGCCGATTCTGGAGCCGTTGCTGGCCGCCGCTGAGGCGATCGCGGCAGAACAACAATTGACTCTCGAAACCGCGTTACCGGATGATCTGCCGCCCATCTGGGCAAACCCACCCGCCTTACGCGAAGCCCTCAACAATTTACTGGAAAATGCCATTAAATACACACCTCCAGGCGGTCATATTCTCGTGCGGGCGGAGTCGCCAGAAACCAGCTCGGTTTTAGAAATCAGCATTTCAGATACAGGTGTCGGGATTCCCGCCGCCGATTTGCCGCACATCTTTGAGCGCCACTATCGGGGGGTGCAGGCGCAAGGGGAAATTCCGGGCAGTGGGTTGGGATTGGCGATTACGCGATCGCTGATTGAGCAGATGCAGGGCAACATCCAGGTGTTTAGTCCGGCTTTCACCGCCGGATTGCAAACGCGTGGAGGGAGTGCTCTCCTTAGACTGCGCGGCACTACGTTTATCATTCAACTGCCGATCGCGATTGGCGATCAAAAATCGGGGGCAACCGAACCTTAATCCGGTTGCCCCCTTCAGTTGACAAGAATGACGTGAGCCTGACGTTCCCGGAGACGGCTGACTGGCTGTCCCCAGGTGTCGTTCTAGCGGTTGGGTGTTGGCGGAATCAACTCCAGATCAGAGGTCAACGTCAGCGTCAGATCAGTATTGGGGTTAATCGCGAACAGATCGACGCGATCGGGGAAGAGCAAACTCAACCCGGCACCGACCACTGCTCCCGGCAACACTTCAAACCAGCGGATATTGCGATCGCCCGTGACCGCAGCAATCCCAGCCGCTGCCCCGGCACCGACCACAGTCCCGGCAATCAACTTGGTCGTACTCGTACCCCGATTCACGGTTTCAGTCGTGGTAATAAAGCTCGACGAGGCTTCCATCGGAATTCGTCTGCCGTTGAGTAACACCAATTCGCGAGCAAGGAATTGTGCCCCTCTGGGCGTGGTTTGCAGGGTGCCGACCACATCGCTACCGGCGGGGATTAAGACTTGGCCTTCGCGAGTCACCACATTCTGAGCCACCTTCATGGTGAATGGAATGGGCGCTTCATTCTTCGCCAACAGAATCCGTTGTGCCCCTTCATACCGCACCGGGATTTGAGTGCCAGCCGGAATTCTAACCCCGGTGGTGGGGATTTGCCCGCCCACAATGTAAGGCGAGTTAATGGGAGCCAATTGACCCGCACTCACTAACGCTTGATAAATATTGGCAGCGACTTCAGCCCGTGTCGAAACCCGATTCGGATTTAACACGCGTAAGTCAGGGAAATTCACCACCATTCGGCGCTCAGTCGCGGCGGCTACACTCGTCCGAGCGTAATTGGGGATGGCACTGGCATCGACGAAAATGCCCAGAATTTGATCAATCGGAATATTCGGGGATGCCGTGTAGCCTAAGCCGTTGGTTAAAGACACCAAAACTTGAGCGCGGGGAATATTTTCCGACGGTCTAAACACGTTACCGGGATAACCGGCCATAAACCCAGTGGTATAAGCTCGGTCAATCCCACCTCTGCCCCAGAAGTTCGGGGGTACGTCCACAAAGGTAATCGGTGGACGAATTTGCGGCCGATTGGGGAAGGCGCGGTTAATCATCGCCGCGAATTCGGCGCGGGTTAGGGGTGCTTCAGGACGGAAGGTGCCGTCTTCAGGAAACCCAGCGATGATGCCACGAGCGGCTAATTCATTAATGAACGGAGCGGCCCAGTAATTACCGGGCACATCTTTGAACGGCGTTGCTTGTGCAACGGCAGGAACCGTGTAGACAATCGGCGCAACGCTCCCGGTTAAGATTCCTAGAGCGGCGAGTGCAGCGGTCCCTGATTTCCAAGTGTTGGAATTCACCATGGGAGAGTTCTCCAAAGAAACATCGACTACTTGCTTGTTAGGTATGTTGACCTTTTACAAGGTAAGAAGGTTCCTGGGGGGATAAACAGCGAAAATTGGCAGATTTTGACAAAATAGCTCTGAATTTGGAGATTGATGACCCGCGATCGCAATCCGTAAATTATTCGTCCAGCGAAAGTGGTAATCACCTCGTTGCTCCCAAAAGCCGAGTTGTCCTCCCAAGGTGTGAAAGCGCGACAGGCGTGGCAATAGAGCAAAGCTAACTCTATTTGCGGCGAGCGCTCGACTAAACACAGGCTTAGTGAACCAATGCCGCCCCAGAAAAAGTGCCGAAGCATTTAATCAGAGCCATTTCTGATTCTTGCAACTGCATAATACCCCCAGAATCGTTCATTGAACGATTAATCGTGAATTTCCTACCCGATTCATCCCAGCGCTCAACAGAATCTGAAAACAGTCTGCTGAGAACTGGACAAACAAAAATGAAATGCGAAAATTTGGGAATTGTTCGCTCCCAATTTCCGTTGAAATCACTCAACCTGTATGCACAAATTGGGGCTAGGACTCCCCTTCCTAAAGGGCGGAAAATCCTAGATAAGTTTAAAATCCTCAGACTGTGAAGGAAAATCCGGGTGTTTTTAAGCAGGAGGTGATGACACACGTTAAATCCCCAAAATGTGACCCACTATCAAGCGATTTTGAGCTTGATGCCCGATCGCGTCTTTCGGGTGAATCGGCATGGCGACAATTTAGATTTCAAAGGCACCGAGGAAGATCACCAACAAGGCTTGCGGCGCGAGGATGTGATTGGTTCCAACTTGCGGCAATGGCTGGAGCCGGAGATGGCGGAGAAGATTTTGGCAGCGATCGCGCGGGCACTCGATACGGGCACCCTCCAAACGCTGGAATATCAAGTGCCCAAAGCCTGGGAACCCAATCAGGGTGAACTGCGCGACTATGAAGCCCGGTTAGTGGTCTGCGGGGAAAATGAGGTGTTAGCGATCGAGCGCGATATTACTGAACGCAAGCGCTCCGAAGCTGCCCTGCGCCAAAGTGAGGAACGCAACTGTGCCCTGCTGCACGCCATCCCCGATTTGATGTTTCGGATTCGGCGCGACGGCACATATCTGGATGCTCGCGCCGATCAATCCAGCGACTTAGCCATTCCGCCCCAGGACATGATTGGGCGCACCGTCTACGAGATGCTGCCGCCGGAAGTGGCGCGACAACGGATGCATTACCTGGATTTAGCCTTGCAAACGGGAGCAACTCAACTGTTTGAATATCAATTCCCAGTGCGGGGAGAAATGCGCGATTACGAGGCGCGGATGGTAGTCAGCGGGACAGATGAAGTGCTGGCGATTATGCGCGACATTACCGATCGCAAACGGTCAGAGCGGCAACTCCAAGCCAGCATGACGCGGCAAGCCGAACTCTATCAGCAACTCCAGGCGCTCAATGCCAACCTGGAGCAGCAGGTGGAAGACCGCACCGCCCAACTGCAACGCAATATGCAAGAAATTCAGGCGCTCAGCACCTTGAAGGATGAATTTTTGCATGCCGTTTCCCATGACATCCGGACTCCCATCATGGGGATGCGCCTGGTGCTGCAAAACCTCCAAAATAAGGCAACCGATCTGGTGTCGATCCCTCGCACCGTCCTCGATCGCATGATTCAAAGTCTGGATCGCCAGCTTGCCATGCTGAACTCCCTCCTCGAAGCCCATTCCAGTGATCTCCAAGGGATGCGGTTGCAGCCGGAGTGGGGGCAGTTGGATCAGTGGGTACAGGCGATCGCGATCGACCTAGAGCCGATCTTGCAACATTATCAAGCCACCCTCAACCGCCAGATTGCCACCGAACTGCCCCCCGTCTGGGGCGATCCCGCCCAAATTCGCCGCGTCTTCGAGAATCTGATCACCAACGCCCTGCAACACAACCCCCCCGGCCTCCAAATTACGCTTCAAGCCACTGTCAAAGATGACTTCATTCATTGCCAGGTGCAAGATAACGGCGTTGGCATGGCTCCCGAAGACTGTGCCTCGATGTTCGATCGCTACGTCCGGGGCACCCGCGCTCGTCGCTCCACTGGCATTGGCCTGGGACTTTACCTCTGCAAACAAATTATCACCGCCCACGGCGGCACGATCGGCGCGATCAGCCAACCCGGTGCAGGCGCAACCTTCTGGTTCACCTTGCCCGTTGTGACTGCTGCAAGTGAGGCAGCAGGAGCCGCTAAAGAGTTCTCGGCATCTCAACCGATTTCCCCGGCTTGAGGACGATTGGATGGATTTGGAGGAGTCAGGCTTCGACGTGAGCGCTCAGCCGAACGTAGTC
>JAIXVO010000034.1 GCA_027482985.1 Cyanobacteriota bacterium | reverse complement strand
TCCCCAGGGAGCGCCGCTTTGTGATTGAACCTAGATTGGCTGCAAAAGGTTAATACGCCAGGGTTTCCAGGGTTTCGCGCAAATACCGACGCACAAGGGTATCCAATTCAGCCTGGATGTCTGTGGCGGGATCGCAATGTTCTACATGCCACCGTTGAAAGCCGGAGCTAGCCGCGATCGCCTGTTTCAGACTGGCCCAAATTTCGGAGTCTGCGGGCAGCGTGAGGTAGTCGGGGGAAAGATTACTCATAGGAAATGGGTCGTCCAGCGGTGAGGGAGAATTAGGGGTAGCCATAGGGTTACACAGATTGAGCGGCGTGATTCAAAGTCAATACTTTAGCAAATCATCATCCTACGATTAGGATAACGTAAGGATTGGAGTAAAGATGTGTATTGTGACACTATTGCGGGCGATCGCGATCGGTCTTCAGCATATTTTCCACCCTTGCTTCAGGTCAATGCCGGACTCAAAAGTTCTGTGGCAGTAGCTAAATGCTTAATTAAGGTAGCCTCTGGCAATGGCCCTTGTAGATGGCTCCAGGGCAAGGTTTGGTCAAGTTGCCATTGGGTATGAACATAATAGTCTAAGGGGGGAATTTGACCTTTCAAATCCTTGAATGCGCGGCGATAACTGCCTAGAGAATCCCCATAATGGCGCGTCAATTCTAGTAGGTGAGATAAGCGCCGATCGCCCCGTGAGAGCAAAGCCTGGATCACTGACCAGTTATAACTTTCCGGGCGAAAATCGATGCCTTGAGAGCGCAAATGTTTCTGCAAAAATTGCAGTCGTTTTTCAGCTTGAGGATCGACCCCAAACCATTGAAACGGGGTGTGCGCTTTCGGCACAAAAGTGCTGCATCCCAACGTTAGATGTAACCCTGGCGCGGCCTTTTTCAAGGTTCTCATTAAATTGACAGTTTGTTCTAAATCTGCCATTTCCTCACCCGGTAACCCCGCCATGCCATACAGCTTGAGGCTACTCAGTCCCCCTGCTTTGGCATTCAGTGCCGCCTGCACAATTTCGTCATTGGTCAACTTTTTGTTGATGATCTCCCGCACCCGATCAGAGCCACTTTCCACGGCGATCGTGATCGATCGCGCATCATGTTTTACCAGAGTGGCCGCTAACTTGGGCGTGACGGTGTTGGTGCGGACTGAAGCCAGGCTGACCCGCACCTGATCAAACGCGGGACGATTGAGATAATCCAGTAAACTATCGAACTCAGGATGTTGCGTCACCGATGCGCCCAACAACCCCAGGCGATCGGTCACTTGCAACCCACGCTCGATCGCCGGCATCAGAGACGCTTCCACATCCGCAATCCGAAACGGTAGCGTCAGATAACTCGCCAAACAAAAGCGGCACATCTCTGGACAACTACGCACCACTTCCACCATGTAAATGTTTTCCCAGGCCGCCTGCGCCGTCACCACTGTGGAAGCCGACAGCGCATTCCCCCGAAAGGTTTGCTTTTGGACCTGGGCGGGCACGTCAGCCGCGCGGGGTTGAATCGCCACCACCGGACCCGTCGCCCCGGCGTAGGTGATTTCATACAAACTGGGGACATACACACCAGGAATCGTGGCTAGATGGTGCAGTTGAGTTTTGCGATCGGCGTGCCGCACCATTTGATAGGCCGCGATGAATTCCCCCAACAGCAGTTCCCCATCGCCCAACAGGATCACATCAAAAAAGTCGGCGTAGGGTTCCGGGTTCGCAGTCAACACGGGGCCACCCCCAAATACCAGGGGATGCACCGCCGACCGCTCCGACGATCGCAGGGGAATATCGAGGGTTTCCAACAAACTCAGAATGTTGACATAATCCAATTCCCAGGACATGGAAAATCCCACCAACTCCGGCGTACTGGGTAGGGATTCATGGATATCCGTAAACAGGCGGCTGACCGCTACATCCCGGCGGGCTGCCAGCGTGGCCCAGATTACCTGATACCCAAGGCTGGTAATCCCGACGGTGTATTCATTAGGAAACGCATAAATCAGCGGAATGGCATCTGCATCCGGAGTCGCTGGCGTAAAGAGCAGGCGTTCGGCCGCAAAAGGGGAAGGGTTCATGGAAATCGTAGGAGTCGGAGGAACAAGGGACAAACCGATCAGCGATCGCCACCCACTAATCCACTCTAACGTATGACGGTTGGGGATTTGCTGGGGGGACGGGGGACACAGGCTGCGGAACATTCCTTTAAGATTAGTAAAGACCAGTCTGACTGGTGGGTGTGTCCTGCGATCGCTGTTGTCTGTTCTACGTTTGACCAACCTATGCTGCACCGTTTGCGAACCAGTTCCAAGTTCAAAAAGCTCCTGATCGCCGCGTTCCTGTTTGTCAGTTTTTATGGACTGGCGATTGTCCTGCTACGCGCGATCGGGCTCGAAAATTTGCAAGGTGCCATTCAGCATCTGGGCATCTGGGCACCCGTCGCCTTTGTGCTGTTGTGTACGGTGAGCATGATCTTGGCACCGCTCAGTTCCAGTTCGGTGTTTATCACCGGGGGCGTATTATTCGGGCAACAGATTGGTTTTCTCTTGAGTTTGCTAGCCTCTGTGATTGGCTGTTGTGTCAACTTCTGGATTTCTCGCAAGTGGGGTCGCCGCGTGGCTGCCCGATTTATCGGTCACAGCAATTTGGACGATCTCGATCGCTTCACACAGCGGCTTAATAGTCATCACGGCATTGTCTTCATGATTCTGGTTTTACCCATTTCCCAGGATCTCCTGAGTTATGCCGTGGGGCTAACCAAAGTCAAATTTTGGAAATTTTTTGTGGCGCTGTTAATCAGTGGTATTGCCGTCGTGGGAGCCTATGTGTATCTGGGCAGTGGGCTGCTGGAAGCCTTGCTTTAAAGCCTTGAGGTAAAGCCGGGCGTTGCTGAATTCCGGGATGAAGCCACCCGATCCGCCCTCACCCTCACCCTCTCCCAAAAGGAGAGGGAACAAGAGTTTTAGCTCCCTTCTCCCTGGGGAGAAGGGCTGGGGATGA
>JAIXVO010000648.1 GCA_027482985.1 Cyanobacteriota bacterium | reverse complement strand
TGGTAGGGGCGATCGCCCCTGAAGGGCAGGCGATCAGCAGCACGTGTTTAGAAACCTCACCAGGGCCATAAAGCTCCAAGGCATAAGGGACGTGCGTCTAAATAAAGTACCGGAATCGTTGATCATCGTAGGGTGCATCCAGAGTCACTCCCAAGACTTAAGCTGTTGTGCATTTAAATTGCATCCACAGCTTAGAAAGGATTATGGACTACCTTCGACTGGTCTTAAGGTAACTACACAAGCATCCAAATCTGCCTGCGACGGAGGGTTGGCCCAGTCAGGCCAGGCGGCTAAATTTCTCGCTGTGTCAGGATTGACCGTGATTTGATCAGGTGCCACTGTGCCAATAAAGCCAAAATCGCCATTCATTGGGTCATTGAATGTCATCTTAGATTCAACAATAACGCCAGGAATCTCGACTTCAAAGGGTTCTGCCCCCTCAAGACGATGAACGATCTGAAAACGAAAACCATTCTGCACAATAGAAATCTTGCCTGCTTTGCCAGCGGCAATACTAGTTGTCCACGATACTTTAGTTTGCTCGCAGGATGTAGTAGCTGTAGCCTCATAGAATCCGGCAATGGACTCATACCCTCGGCGATTGATAGCTGTTTCATAAATCTCTAACCGCGAGGAAAGATCAGCCTCAACCTCATCCAAATTGTCACTATTAATTAGCATGTCTGGAGTTTGAATTGTTAACCCAGACGCTACAGCGGGTAACCAATCCAGCAATTGTGCTGCCCATAGATAGCCTTCAGCTAAATCTTCAGCAGAAACCTGAAGTGCTGTCTCTAGAAGGTTATTGGCGGGTTCATCGGCTTTTAGAAGTAGGCTGACGGGTTGAAAAAATTTACTGGCTATATCTGTGTAGTGGTAGTCCGCTGCCGCTATTCCCACAGGGATGAGGCCCGTCGTCAGTAGGCTAGCAACTAACAAAAAACCTATTGGGACTTTTGACTGTACCATCCTTTTACCCCTCTGTTCTGGTTAAGAGATCATTTGGGAAGACGCAGCCCTAACTTTGCATCAAAAAGCATAGATCTATACTTTTATTCTAGAAAATCACGTCTGCGCTGGGCTGTTTTGACATTAATCTTCAGCTACAAAATCCTGCCCACCCATCCCCAAATTGCGACTCACCGTAATACACCGCCGCAAACCCTTGATGCCCAAAGTCAAAGGGCTTAGACCCATGTCGTTCTCCTCATCGTAAGCGGTGCATCGGGGCGATCGGCACCGGGCAAGCCAACCTGTCACTAGCGCGGATGCACCCTACCGATTACTCGGATTCTAGGCTTCCGTTGGAGATGCTTTCGTCAGCCAGAGAACGGCTTTGGCGTAAAACGGTAGGCTAGAGCCAGCAAAAGAGCAAAGAAAAATAAAGGAGACCCCATGGGACTGGGCTTACTGATCAACGGCCAGTGGCAAAAAACACGCAGCCAAGAAGACCCCCAGGGGCGATTTGTGCGTCCTGAAACCGCCTTTCACCACGTCACCACGGCGGATGGCGCGGGCGGCTTTAAGGCCGAGGCCGATCGCTACCACCTCTACGTCTCCCTGGCTTGTCCCTGGGCCCACCGCACCCTGATCATGCGGGAACTGAAGGGCCTCACCGAGGCCATCTCCGTGTCTGTGGTCGATCCCTACATGGGCGACGAGGGCTGGGCCTTTAGCGACTACCCCGGCGCGATCGCCGATCCGATCTACCAGGCGCAGTACTTGCGAGACATCTATATCCAGGCCAAACCCGATATCTCGGGCCGCGTGACGGTACCCATTCTGTGGGATAAGCAGACCAACACCATCGTCAACAACGAATCCCGCGAAATCATTCGCATGCTCGATACCGAGTGGAACGAAGTCGCTCCCCACGCCATTGATCTCTACCCCGCCGACCTCCAAACCCAGATCGACAGCACCATCGACGCCATCTATCAACCCATTAACAATGGCGTTTACCGGGCCGGGTTTGCCACCCAGCAGGCCGCCTACGACGAGGCGGTGACCGACCTCTTTGCCGCCCTCGACCATTGGGAAACGGTGCTCGATCGCCAGCGCTACCTGTGTGGCGATCGCCTCACCGAAGCCGATATTTGCCTCTTCACCACCCTCTATCGGTTTGATGCGGTCTACTACGTCCACTTCAAGTGCAACCTGCACCGCATTGTTGACTATCCGAACCTCTGGGGCTACCTGCGCGATCTCTACCAGCAGCCCGCCTTTAAGACCACCTGCAATATGGACCACATCAAGCGCCACTACTACATGAGCCACCCCGGAGTGAACCCCCACCAGATTGTGCCCCTGGGGCCAGTGATTGATTTTGATGCGCCCAGCCATCGCGCCCAGCGATTTAGCCTGACCGCCGGTAGCGCTCGGTAACCCAGCATCCCAGTTTCAGCCGTTCCTTGCGGTGGCTGGACAAAGGGTTTAGCCTAGACGAGACGCTACTGAGACGGTACACCGATGGATTTAATGGGCATGGTCAACCAGGCGATCGCCGCCGCCGACACCGAAGCCAGCGGTGACCTGATGGGCTCTATTCTGGGCAGCCTCAATAATGCTCCGGTGGAAAATAACCAAATTGGCGCGATCGCCAGTAGCCTGCAGAGTGTGCTTCAGGCCAAAGGTCAGGGGAATGCGGGGGCACTGATGGGCGTACTGCAAGCGGTAGCCTCCACGGGCATGATTGAGCAACTGCTGGCCTCGGAACAGGTGAGTGCGATCGCCCAGCAAATCGGGGTTGAACCGGCCATGATCCAGAGCGTGACCCCGCTGATTGCCCAGTTT
>JAIXVO010000691.1 GCA_027482985.1 Cyanobacteriota bacterium | reverse complement strand
TAGGGTGCCGTTAGCGTTAGCGTAACGCACCACAATCACAAAACTTTCCCAATATGCAGGAAAACCACTATCGGATTCATAGAACTGAGTGGGTTCTATCCAGACGCTTTTTCGATACCATGAGAGTGTTTATGCGATTTGCCCTGAGGAGTGAGAGACATTAGATGGAGAACTCGGAGCCACTGGGGGCGATCGCGCCGACGGCAACGACCGATCGCCCGATTCTGATGCCCGAAGATTGGGGCGGCGATGGGCGGAGTGGGATGAATTTATCGGGACGCTGCACAGCGATCGCGGCACAACCCCAACCACGTCAGTATCAGTTCTTGGATAGTCAAGCCGTCCCCGTCACGCCCTGGCAAATTGCAGGCAGTCCGGCAGCACCCTGGATGGGAACACAGCAAGTTCTGTCCTGGCATCAAAATGGTGCGGTCACGGCGAAGGTGGTACTACCACCTGAATTTGAGTTGCCAGCAGGCAGATTCACGGCAGATATCGAAATCTTTGTGCTGCAAGGGACGCTACAGATTGATGATTGGCAACTCCAGTCCCATAGTTATACGTTTATTCCAGCTGGTGTGCGAGTCGGTCAATGGCAAGTTTTAGGCGAGTCAACAGTAGAACTTTTATGGATGACAAATCAACAGATCGGCTATCAAGATGCACCCCACCAGCCTGAGTCACGCTTGAGTGAATGGATTCCTCTTGTGGATAGCAAACGGTTGTCCTGGGGCAAAACGGATACGTCACAATTTGTCACCGCCAGCAAAAAGTGGCTCCGGAAAGCAGCCAACGGCGGCGGCACCTGGCTCCTCACCCTGCTGCCCCACTATGACGGCGGTCAGATGATGATTCAGGCGTATAACGAGGAAGCCTACGGTTTAGCGGGAACTTGCCACATTGGCGACTACCCCTTTGCCGCTGGACACTTCGCCTATTGCCCCAGCTTTAGCACCCTGCCGCGCCATATTTCCACCGATGGCAGTTTGTTTTTCGTCCGGGTCGATCGCGACCTCTCTCAACCCGCCGCCGTTATCTCCTACGCCCCCCAGACTAGCTAAAACACAGATTGGGCAGCTTTACTGGTACACCCATTCGGTTTGCCACTCTGTCGTCGCCTGATTGTGCAATGCGATATAAGCCTGGGCGATCGCATCTGGATCAAACAATGTCCCCGGAGCCACCATGCCGCAGATCGTCACCGTCGCGACATGAATCCCGCTGCTGGCTAACTCTTGCGCCAAACTAAACGTGAGATTGCGCAGCCCCGCTTTGCCGATCGCCAGGGACGCGACATCCACCATCGGGTTAAACGCAAGCCCACCCCCCGTTAATAAAATCGTGCCCTTGCCCTGCGATCGCATAGTGGGCACCACTTGCTGCACCGCCACCAGCGCCCCGACCACATTCACGCGCCAGTCAGCGGTCAATTGTGCCACCGTCAGCGTCGTCGGCTGTCCCACCGTAAAAGTCGCCGCATTGTAGACCAACACCTCCGGATCGCCCATCGCCGCCTGCACCTGGGTCATCGCCTGTACCAGAGCGTCCGGCTGTCCGGCATCGGCGGCAAAAGTCTGAACGGTCAGCCCCTGTTGTTGTAAAGCGGTGGCAGCAGCAGCCAATTTGGTTGGATTTCGAGCGATCAGCGCCAGCCCATAACCCGCCTGCCCAAAGGCTTTGGCAACCCCCATACTGACACCGGGGCCAAACCCCACAATGGCGCAAACGGGTTGATTCATGTCACACTCTCCTCAATTCGACACAACATTGCCTTAAGCATTGGGGAAAGTCGCAGGCCGATCAGCCGGGGCAAATAACTCCGGATGCGTCTGCACATAGTCCGGTACAAAATCGGCAAACGACGTGGGCGATCGCTGGAGCAAATCGGCGATCGTCGAGGTCACGGCTGACCCAGCGCCCGTCTGCCAGCAAGCAAACAATTCCGCTTCGGCATCCAGATACCATTCCGGTTCGCCATTCGCCAGCCGAGCGGCTTTCATTGCGGCTGGACTGATCGCAACATACTGCACAGGTCGCTGTAAGGCTGCGGCAAAATAGGCGGCAACTTGCGTCAATGAAACTGCTTCTGGGCCAGTCAAATCATAAGCTTGCGACTCATGTCCCGGTTGACTCAAACAGAGGGCTGCCACTGCCGCCACATCGCGAACATCGACATGGGCGATCGCTGTTTCTCCCACCGAGTGATACAACGCGCCCTGTTGTACCATCCCAGCAGCGAACCAGCGCATATTTTGCATCAACATATTCGGGCGAAGATGCGTCCAGGCCAGACCCGATGCTTCCAGATGTTGTTCAATTTGGCGATGCCACTGTTGCAAAGTACTGGGCAGTTCGCCCGATCGCAACACCGATAGCTTCACCACATACCGCACCCCCGCCTGTCGTGCGGCATCAATCAACCCACATTCCAGCGCCACCTGTTGCGGGTCATTCGGCATCACCAAAAATGCGGCATCCACCCCCGTCAACGCCGCGACTAGATCCGCTGGCTGGCTCAAATCGCCCTGTACCAGTTCAACGCCCTGAGCGGCTAAGGCAGTCGCTTTCGCGCGATCGCGCACCAACGCCCGCAACGGAATCGCTGTGTGCCGCAACTGTTCAATTACGGCACCCCCAAGATTCCCTGTGGCACCGGTCACCAATATCGTCATGATTGCTATCCTCAGAAAACGGTTACCGCTTTACCCCCAAACCAAACCAGCAGCCCACATTAGCCTCAGGAAGAAAGCAAGCGCTCAATCCGCTGATCGGGAATGAACCACAGGACTGCGACCAGGGCATAGAGCAGACACGCCAACCACGGCAAGACCAGGGCGACGAGAACGGCCATGATATACATCGCGACCGACACTTTACCTTTGCAATCTTGCCCCAGAGCGATCGCCAATTTGGATTCTTTCCCATGAAAAGCCGCCAGACTATGATTCAGCACGAAATAAGCCATCGCTGCCAGCAAAAATACCACCCCATAACAAAACACCGGAATGGCCGCAAATTGCGTCTCACCCGCCCAAGCCGTGACAAAGGGAATCAGGGACAACCAAAATAACAGATGCAAGTTGGCCCATAAGACATGACCATTCACCTGATGCGCCGCTTGAAAGAGATGATGATGGTTATTCCAATAAATGCCCAGGTAAATAAAACTCAAGGTATAACTGAGAAAGACCGGAATCAGGGGACGCAATGCCGCAAACTCCGTCGTATGAGGTATTTTCAGCTCCAGCACCATAATCGTAATCAGAATCGCAATGACTCCATCACTAAATGCTTCGATTCTCCCTTTGCCCATTTGCGATCGCTCCATGTTTGGTACAGAGTGAGTTTTTTTGAAGTCGTCATCGCCAACTTTATCCTCGCTCCAGGAAATTAAAGACGGCAAATGTCCTCATTCTTCCAGCTTTTCCCTCTAGAGATAGCAATCCCGTAAGCAAATGTAAGAAATACATAGCCATTGCAACAGAGAGCAACAGTTTGATAACAGACTTTTCACACGATATTTTTATTTCAAATAAATATTCAGCAGCATTTTACTGCCATCCAGAGTTTTTAGACGACTTATCCAGCCGCTCACAAAATCTGCCTTAAGAATAATGTCCATCCCAACAAAGCTTGTAATTCTAGCAACAGTGACAAATCATTCATGAGGCGGGACGATGGTGCAGATGTGGTTGTGGCTTGGCGTTTTCAGTATGGCGATCGGCTGTCTGATCTTTGGCTACGGGGCACATCAAGGGCGCAGCGATCGCTGGAAAATTTTGTATACGCTCAACTTCTTTATTTGCCTGATCGCCGCTGGCCTTTATCTAGCAATGGCGCTCGGACAGGGATTTAGCGTCATCCACGATCGCCCCACCTTCTGGGCACGATACATCACCTGGTTCACATCCACCCCCCTGCTCATTCTCGATTTGACCTTTTTAGGCCGCACCAGTTTACCCCTGATCGCCGGCTTAATCGGAGCCAACCAGTTCATGATTGCCACTGGGGGGATGTCCGCCATTTCCCCCAAACCCATCAACTACATCTGGTATGCCGTCAGTTGTGGGGCCTTCCTGTCGATCCTGTTCATGCTGGTGGTGCCCTATCGCGCGGAAGCAGAAGCCCACCATCCGCGATCGCGCAAAGCCTTTCGCAAATTACTGGCCGCCCATGTCATCCTCTGGACACTATACCCAGTCGTCTGGATGTTAGCAGGAACAGGGTTTGGCGTGTTAGATCAAGCGGGTGAGACTGGTGGATACACCTTACTCGACATCGCCTCGAAAGTCGGTTTTGGATTGCTTTCGCTCAACACCTTACAACAAATTGAACAAGCTAACGACTTTCAACCTGCACCCACGCCCGCATCAGTCCACGGGTAAAGCAAATATATCGGAATGTAGAGGGCGATCGCCCTTGTCATCAGAAATAATCGGGATTACTGGATTATTAATTGACTATGAGCAATGTCCGCTATCGCTATCGTTCATCTGCCTGGAAACAAGAATGGCAAGATTTGATTCGGGGCGCGTGCGGCGGTTTTTTGTTTGGCATTCCCCTCCTCTATACAATGGAAGTTTGGTGGATTGGCTCCAGTGTCACCCCAACCGCCATGATCCTGGCCCTGATCACGGGATTTGTGGTCGCCTTTTTGCTGAACCGAACGGCTGGCTTTCGCAAAACGCAGGATATTCGCGCCATTGATGCAGTGATGGATAGTGTGGAAGCACTGGCGATCGGCATTATTTGCAGTACGATCACCCTGATCCTGCTGCGGGAGATTACTCCCCAGGTGCCATTACATGAGGCTTTGGGCAAAATTCTGTTTGAAGGGGTACCATTTACAATCGGCGTTGCCCTATCCACTCAGTTATTGAGTGGAAATCGAACAGATGAGGCAGAAGAGTCCCAGACAAATGAATCGAGACCTAAAAACGACGAAATTAACGCCACGATCGCAGATATTGGCGCGACTTTAATTGGAGCCATCATTATTGCCTTCAATATTGCCCCCACCGATGAGGTCGCAATGCTGGCGGCATCTGTCACCGGAGGTTGGTTACTCGCGCTGATGCTGGCTTCCTTGATGACATCTTATTTAATTGTGTTTGAATCAGATTTTTCCGATCAACGTAAACGGATGCAACAGCGAGGCATTTTTCAGCGGCCTCTGAGTGAAACGATCGCCTGTTATCTAGTCTCGCTCCTCGCTGCCGCATTCATGTTGCTATTCTTTCAACGCCTCAGTTTCAGCGATCCCTGGACAATGTGGCTCCACTATTCCATCCTGTTAGGATTTCCAGCAACCGTTGGCGGTGCCGCCGGGAGATTAGCTGTATGACCCACCTACAAGACTCAACTAAGCCTGATGCGGCCGATCAAGCTCCACCCGCAGCAGATTCGCAACAACGCCCCCCGCGATCGCTGCCCGAAAAAATCACCTTTGCTGCCGCTTCGACGATTCTCGCGATCGTTGCGGGGCTGGTAGGGGCAGTCTGGATCAATCCCCAAACTCAAACCCCGCCCGATGTCGTCCTGCGACAATCAGCAGCCACGCGGACAGTCGGCGATCGCTTTTATGTGCCCTTCGAAGTCAAGAATCAGGGCGGCGAAACGGCAGAATCGGTGCAGGTATTAGCCGAATTGGAAGTGCAGGGGAAAGTCGTAGAATCGGGCGAACAGCAAGTCGATTTTCTGTCCGGCGGCGAAACCGAGTCCGGCGCTTTTGTGTTTACGCAGAACCCCCAGCAGGGTCAGGTCGTGCTGCGAGTAGGCAGTTACAAGTCCCCTTAAACTAGCCCGCCAGAGTGATTAGGAACGAGTTTTTCGGTAGTAATAATGTCGATTCTGCTGAGTCAGAATGGGTTCTGACCACTGGGCTTCGCGATCGTGAAAGAGATGCAGATACACCAATTCAGGACAGCGACAGAGAGCCATACCCGCTGCCAAGTAGCGTTCGATCAGCTCTTGATCTTCCGCGCCCCAGCCAATGAAGGTTTCGTCCCAGCCACCGATCGCCTGCAAGCGGTGGCGGTGAAAGAACGGCATCACACCAAATTTTTCATCCTGGGTCAAATGTTTCCAGAGGGCAGTAGGCTGATCTTCGGGGGCGATCGCACTCTGCTCGATGGCAGTGGGCAGCGCGGCCAGTTCGACGGTGGGGTGGGGCGACATCAGCCGATAACCTGTCACTAGCAGGTGGGGCGCTTGTCGAGCAATGTCTAGATGCCGTTGCAGAGTCGAGCCAAGGGGAATTAAATCTACATCCAGCGGGGCAATCCACTCCCCCTGGGCGATCGCCAAGCCCAAATTGAGGGCTTTCGTTTTATGGAACACCCCCGGACAGGGAAAATGCAGATAGCGGATAGGCAAATCAGCGATCGCGGCGCGGGTGGCAGGGGAGACCTCAGCATCTACTTCGATCAGAATCACTTCATAGTGCTGAAACATACCGCGAGCGTGCTGCTGTCGCCACCAAGCGACTTGCGTTTGGAGATGCGTTGGGCGCTGACGATAGGGGATCAACAAAGAGAGTTGTACCATTTATCCTTGGAGCATCGGGGGAATCTGAATTTGGATTGACGGCTGGCAGGGAGAAAATGCCTGTCGGGTGGGCAAGTCGCCCCAGAAATAACCTTCAGCGAGTTGCTGTAAACACAATAAAATATTGCGATCGCGGCTCTCGATCGGTTGCAGATGGGGAAAAGATTGATTTCGTTGCGCATCCCCATGCGACAAATGCGTGACCTCACCAGCGACCTGGATTGGCACACCAAGTAACCGTGCCCGCATCAATAAATCCTGATCTTCCCACCCCCATCCTTGAAAGCATTCTTTATAACCACCCAACTTCAACAATGTCGTACGTCTGGCACAAATCAAACCACACCCAGGACGAATGACTGAACTCATGGCTTCAGTCGAGATAATCGTCACCTTCATTGGATCTAACTCAGTTTGAATCTGGTAAGTATATCGTTGTCTGCGGAGAGCGATTGTATCAGCATTCACTTCCTTTACTTCACTTACACTACAAATCAAGTCATCAGTCTCAGCAACGATTTTAAGTAATGCTTGAATCGTATCATTCGTCCAGATAATATCAGCATCCGAAATCAACAAAAACTGGCTCGAAGTGAGTAAAATACCTTGATTGAGCAAATGAGATTTATTAAATTGAGTAGTTGGAAATTTCACCCATTGGACTCGTTCAGTCGTTGCGACTGTTGCCACAGCAGTCAAACAATCTGGCTGCTGTGACCCCCCATCACACAACCAAATTCGCTGCACTGCCGCGATCTCCAGCAACGACTGCACACATTGCCGCACTTCAGCCCGATCTTTCACCGGAATAATCACTTCAAGAGCCATCACAGACGCTCAATTTTTTGCCCATTTTAATCTAGGTCCAGCCAGATGGCGCAGCAGAATTGGCTCCGCGATCGCCAATGGGGTTAAATCAGGAGCCAGTCCCGTGGTCACTGCAATCTGATGCTGAACCGCCCGTTGTTTCAGTTGCGTTAATAATGCTTGCCGCGCAGGCGACGCTAAACCCGTTGCTGGAGCAGTCGTGAGGGAATGCGATCGCTTGCGGCGAAAATAGCACCACTGGGGACTGTTGGCAATCGTTGCCACAAACCGCGATCGCAGCAAAAACTCCGTATCGCCACCAAACTGTAAACCCGTGGCAAAGCCACCCACCCGCTGCACCAAGTCCCGTCGCACTAAACTGGTCGGATGCAACAACGGATGTCCGGGTTTCGTCGCTAACGCCGCAGACACATCCAGGGGGTAGCATCCTAGCGATATCTGCCCCGTCTCAGCATCCACTCGGATTTCTTGGGTGCCGACCAAATCAGCGGCGGTGGTTTGCAGCAGATGTAACAAAATTTCCAGGCGATCGCAACTCGACCAATCATCCGCATCCTGAAATAAATAAGTCTCATAGGTCGTGGCCTCAATCACCTGTTGCACCAACCGGTAAGGACCTACCCTAGTAGGGGCCGCTAGCAATGTCACCTGCGGGAATTGATGGACAATCTCCAGCGGTGGGACAGCAGATCCATCATCAATCACGACAATTCCATCGAGGGAGCGAGTTTGGTGGATCAGCGATCGCAAACATTGCGCCAACCAGGGTTCACACTGATAATGGGGCACGATCGCCAGAACCGTCAGCGTTGCAGCTGATGCCGGCAGGCCCTGCCCTGACGACGGGACGACGGGGGAAGCATACCAGCGATAGACCATCTGCTGTTGGTCTAAATACTGTCCCACTTGGAGCAAAGTCCAATCGGCCCAGGTTTTGAGCTGATGCGCAATGGGTGAGAGGAGAGCCGTCGCCCCCAACCACGCGAGTGCCGATAAAGACTGTTCTCTTGCCGTTTCTTGAGGCAATTCCACTGCAGGTAACCACGGCATCAAACCGGGAATAGCAGGAAGTCGAGGGGGAATCACAGGCAGTACCGCACCGCCTGGAATCACCCCTAGCCAATCTGTTTGCAGTTGAGTCCAATCGAAGTCAGCTAGTGATTCCAGCCAATGCCAATCGATCTCCCACTGGGGCTGCGATCGCGCAGACCATTGTTGGCGGCATTCCCGTTGCACCGACGGAGGAGCCACGATCCACAGGGGTTGATCGGTCAATTGAGCCGTTTGGCAGGCGTGCAGCACTGGGTAGAGGGTATCAGTTCCCGCTTGGCCATCGATCAATAAAGTGAGTTGAGATTGACGCTTCGACATCCCTCACCCATCCAAATTAAGCAGAACAGCTTGTTTCCGATTCTCAGGATGGGCAAGTTGCTCAAACCGAGCACTCGCACTCGACGGCACCACGGAGGCTAACAGACAGTCATAAGCCAACGGGTGTTGCTGCTGCTCAATCAGCGTTTGCGCTAGCGAGCGCCAGAGTGGAGCCACACTCACAGGGCTGATCAATTGTGCTTGCAAGGCGGATTCCAACTGCGGCAACCAGATTGCCGGGGGCAACGGTTGGGCTGCCAGCAAGTGATGATACCCCTGCTCTAGCAAGACCCGCGCCTGCTGTTGGGGCGATCGCGCCATCTGACTGAACTGCTGCCACGCCTGATCACAGGTCTGCGGCTGGCGGATCAAGTGTTGCCGCCACTGGAGCCAGCGATCGCAAAACGCATCTTGACCTAGAACGCATGGATCAGCCATGGGTGAGCGACCGGAAAGCACCTCAAACCAATGCGCCACCCAAGCTAAATTCACCTGTTGCCCCAATGTAGCTAAATCTCCCAGTAATACTGCCAATACAGGTGTGCAGGACGGCACCAGCGGACTGATTTTGACCGCATTAGCGCGTTGTACCGCGGGTTCAAACGCATGGATCAGATGTTGTAAGGTGAATGTATCCGGTATTGCAGAAGTTTGCCCCAGCCCCCGTTGGAGCAGCGCTTGCCACCGCGTAGGAACATCATCCCAGGGCAGAGCGAGGGTTGCAATGAAGGCATCTAAAATAGCCGGATGACTACAGTCTGAAGTCTTCTCAAATAATTGATAGAGTCGTTCTCGTGCCTGTTGATAGATCGCGATCGCACCAGGTTGCTGGGCTAAACAACTACTAGCAAAAAATAACGTTCGGATGATGATACGCTCAATCATAGGAGAAGTCTGAATCGGCAAGGTTAAGACCGCTTGGAGATATTGTTGCACTACCATCGAATTCTTATCATAGCTAATCACGATGGGAGTGACGATCGCTTGGAGCAATTGCGCTACGACTTGTAATTCACCAGCAGGCAAAGGCCCGGACTGCAACCACTCAGTCCAGTTACCTTGAGTTATGCCATGAATCCAGACATCAGGGTTGCAGACTGTGAGGACGGATGCAGGCACCGGATCTGGCGATTGTTCTAATAAAACTTGCACCGCGACCTCCCCAAATGTAGCCGTCACCCAGGTCGCCATCGCATCAAACGACAAGGGGCGATCGTGAGCATCAGGATACACTCGTAAGGTCAGGTGGTGGGCATCTTCCTGCATCACTTGGTAATGCAAAATCCCCTCAAAGGCAGGTAGCATCAGCGCCCCCGGCAGCTGTCGCCCTTGGGGAGTATAGATACCATCTACCTGTCGCCCCAGGATCTTTGCTGTGGGTTGAGGCCGACCACAATCACAGGGATGAGCATCCAACTGCACCATATCACCGCACTGATACCGCACCATGGGCATCACCACATTCCACAAATCGGTCGTGACCAATTGCCCGTCAATCACTTCGTAAACACAGCGCGTATCATCCAAGTGTAACCGTCCAGCTTCTGGGCAAGTGAAACCGGAAATCCCTGATTCCTGACACCCATATTCATTGACTACAGGAGCCGCAAAAACTTGTTCTAGGAGTTGTTTTTGAAACTCAAATAAACTTTCTCCAGTACAAATAACCGCTACGACTGGGGGTATCGGTTTGCCTAGTAGTCTGGCGGCAACTTCACACAAGCGACTGGGATAGCCGCGAATGGCAACAGGAGGATAACTCAGTTGCATCAATAAGGTTTCCAGCAGGGGTGGCGCGATCGCCCCCAACAGAGTCGTATCTTGGGGTCTGAGCGGAAATAACCGACTGGCGACATTGACGATCGCCACCCTGTCATCAATCCCCCATCCCTGTAAGAACGCAGCCAACTGGGTCAGGCGTGTTTGATTCCACAGCGTATCCGCAAAATAGATCAAATGATTACCCTGACTGCCACTGGTCACGCCTCGATAAGCACAGTGCTCAACGCCAGCAAGAAATAAGCCAGGATTGGTGCGAACGGTTTCCTGGGTCAAAATCGGGAGGCGAGCAAAGGCAGTTGGCCAATCTGCTGCCAGTGGGAACTGTCCGGTCGCGGGTTGCGGGATGACCAATCCGGCACTCAGGAAGCGGTCTCGATTACCGGGAGCGATCGCCGCCCGTGCCAGAATTCGTTGCAACTTTGCCGCTGTTAAAGAATGCATGCCTGTCCAGCTTGACCAGATTACCGAGAAGACCGCAGCACTGCCCAGCGATCGCCCATCTGTAACCAATTGGCTTGCAGGGAGGCACTATATTGGCTGAACCGATGCCAGTGCAGCAATCCCATCGGATTTTCGGGCTTATCGCAAAAGTTGCCCAACCGCTTCAAATACCGTGCCGCCACCCATCCGATCCGAAAATTGGGAGCCGAGGCAAAGCCTCCATCATAGCGATCAAAATGGCTGTTAATTTTGACCCATTGTTTCGAGGCATCCGTTTGCACTGGCACCACCGCCCAGCCTTTGGGCACCGTACCAATCACCCGCCCGTTGGGTTGCGATCGAATACTTAGAGGATCTGCTTGCGTCACCACACGGGCAAAAGGTCTACGCTTCAGCCCATCAGGACAGCTTTGTGCCACTCGCGGCGAGGCTTCTACCAGGGGCGCACTCTGGGCTCGCGGGGCTAATCCCACACCGGATAAGAGGACGGCCAGCAGGAGGAAGCAGCGATGTTTCCAGGATGTGAGCCAAGGCATAATCATTCTCCTCAAGTTGCGATAATTCAGTTTATCCTGGCAGATTCCTCCCTGATGTTAAATACTGTACAACCCTACCATCATTACGACTTAGCATCAGACTGCCAAAGCTTCAACTGGCCACCTCGCGCTCAAACTTGCGGGTAGTATGAGCGCCCCAGGTTCCATCACGCCA
This sequence comes from Cyanobacteriota bacterium, assembly GCA_027482985.1. Lineage (GTDB taxonomy): Bacteria > Cyanobacteriota > Cyanobacteriia > Leptolyngbyales > Leptolyngbyaceae > JSC-12. Next base: position 1,092 of record JAIXVO010000691.1, on the reverse strand, counting down.
GCGAATGATCCGGTGGCAGGTTGAGCACACCAGGATTCGCTTTGGCCCAGGCGATCGCTTCTGCCATCAAAATCGGATCGCCGGAATCCAGGAATTGCTGCATTTTGGCAATTTGGCGAGTTTGCCAGGGCTGTTGTTGGGACTGTGGCGGGGCGATCTCACTCGTGACTGGGTTCAGGGGTGTGGGTTCTGATTGCGCCCAAAGAGCCATTAAGGGAGAACTGATGGCGATCGCGAAATCAGAATTACGACCTGAAGTCTCTGAGCGGTTCGGCTGATCGCTGGAAAGCTGGGCGGGTAAGGGATTACCGCCTGACTGTTGGAATAAGCTTGGAGGATAATCTGAAGGGAATGCTGCCTCACAGCAATTCCCTTCAGATTGAGTCACAATCGAGTTTTCCACAGATTCTAGAGATAGGTCTACAGCCACTCCATCAGCCTGTTCTAATTGAAAATAATGAGGATGCCAGAGATCGCGGTGACGATACAAGGTGCCACCGCCAATGCCAGTTTGTACCAAGGCTCGAAATCGAGCCGTAGGGGTTGCTGGAAGCGTTCCTTGATCAAGTAGAGAAGCGATCGCGGCGCGAATGCGATCGCGAGCACTGGCGGATTGGTGCTGATTCCAGGAGGGAGTAGCGGCGATCGCGGCTTCCAAATTAGGATTCGTGGCTGATTGCTCTGATAATTTAGCCCGAAATTTTCCGGCAGCATCGCCATAGTGAAAATAATGGCTTTGTTCAATACACCGTGCCCATTCTGTCGCTCGTTGGTAAATTTCATGCCGATGTCGACACCAATCCTGATATCCGGGTAATGCTTGCGCAACAGTGACAATTGCTTCGACTAAAGCATCTCCCTCCAGTGGTTTTCCCCCAGTGAGAATGTGCCGAAAAATATACTCTCGCATCGTAATGCGACCGAGTAAATAATTAGTTTGTCCGTGACCAGTCCAGCCCATTTCAATCTCGGCATTCAGATCATTGATGAACTTATCTGCTTTAGTGGAAACAAAATATCGTTGGCGCTGAATTTGTTTTAATAAAGTGGCAATGATTTCTGGCTCTACTTCATTCCAACGTTCAGCTAAAT
>JAIXVO010000541.1 GCA_027482985.1 Cyanobacteriota bacterium | reverse complement strand
ACAGCGGCGATCGCGGCAGGAATGCAGGGCGCGGTGGGCAAGTCAGTGCGTTGAAACACACGTCCCTGACCTGGTTCAGCAGGGAGGACGCGTACCTGAACCGTCGCCCCCGTATGCAGCCCCACCCCAGCCCGACTAAAGCCAGTCTGCAGTGTTTGTTGCGGCATTGCGGACGCGGCGGTTGGCGACACCGATTGAGCTGAAACCATCATTTAGAAGCGCTCCCCGATCCCGAAGTTAATTCTGGTGTCGCCTTGGTCATTCACCCCAAAGTCCACCCGAATGGGACCTAATGGGGATTGCACCCGCACCCCGACCCCATAGCCGATGCCCTGCCCCGGCTTGTTCCGAATCCCACCGGGATTACCAGGAACCAGCCCTTGGGAACCAAAGCCGTAAGCCCCATCGACAAACAAAGCGCCAGAGAAGATCGAGAAAATTGGGAAGCGATACTCCACAGTCCCTTGGACAAAATAGCGAGTGGAGCCTAAATCCCCTTCGTCATAGCCCCGCACCGAGTTGGCACCCCCTAGAGAGAAGGCTTCATAGGGCGGCAAATCACCCAGGAAAGCCCCCCCTTGGAGGTTGAAGGCAAAGGTTTGAGGACAATCGGAGGGACGCGGATTAGCACCCCGACAACCCCGCGTAAAGCGGATCAATTGTGTCGGGATGTAGTAGCTGTAGCTCCCGCGCAACCGGTTCCCCAGGATGCTTCCCGACCCGATGGGAATAAATTGCTCTGACCCTAAGCGCAGAAAACTGCCTTGAGTTGGGCGCAGGGCATCATTCCGGCGATCCTGAACGACCCCAAATTGCAATGACAGCAAATCATCCCGACCCGTACCGCTGAAGCTCAGGTCGTTCCCCAGTTGATCCAGCGGGCTGAGTTCACCATCGCGATCGCGAATCGACACCCGCTGATATTGCAGCCCCAGGGAAGCCGTCCACTCGGCCCGCCGATAAGGGTTGCCGTTGAGGGGGCGAGTGAAGCTCAAGAAGCCACCCGTTCTCAAAATCCGTGGCGTGTCTCCATTGGGCAGGTCAATATCTGGACTCCCGCCATCAAAAATTAAGGAAATCGTCCGGCGGCGGAAGACGTTGAACGTATAGGACGTGCGGAACGGATCACCCCCAATCCAGGGATCAGTAAAGCCCAAGTCAAACAGTAATTCCCGTTGCCCCACCTGCACTTCGGCTGATAGGCGCTGGTTGTTGCCCCCCAGGTTTTGCTGTTGATATCCCACCGAGCCAAACAACCCACTGGCGGAACTGATCCCGGCACTGGCGAAGATCGAACCCGTATTTTTCTCGACAATCGTCGGCACGATGATCACTTTCCGGGGATCGTTGGGGTCGGGTTCCAGCGCCAGCCGCACATCATCAAAAATGCCTAAGCCAAACACTCGCTGAATGTCCTGCTCGACCTTCCCGCGATTGAAAATCTCACCTGGCTTGGTTTCAAATTCGCGGGTAACAATAAATTCGCGCGTCCGGTTGCGGCAACCCGTGGGGTTGTTATTTTTGTCCAGAATCGGTTCTTTGTTCTCTGGATTCACCAGGACAAACCGCCCCTGATCGTTGCGAATACACTCGTTGCCTTCTTTGTTCAGGTAGCGCACCTTAAAGCTGGAGACTTCCCCTTCCGCCACTTTCAGGGTCACCACGCCGGACGGTGCCACAGCTGGAGAATCGAGCACCTGACCCAGCACGAAGCCGTTATCCTGATACCACTTGTTCAGTTGCTTGATGCCTTCTTGCAACGCATTCAAGTTCAAAACTTTGCCGTATTGATCTTGGAAGGTGCTGGTGACGACATCCTGGGGCAGCACCCGGTTACCTTCCACCTGCACCGATTGCAGGACTGGGTTGAGGACGACTTCAAAGGTGACGCGCACCCCTAACGGCGTGTCTTCGGGGACGGCGCGCACATTCGAGAAAAAGCCCGTCGCAAAAATGGCGTTGATGTCTTGTTGCAGTTGGGTGCGAGTCGTGGTGCGGCCCGGTCGGGTTTGGATGGCGTTATACACTTCCTCCTGAAACGTCCCATCGGCACCAACCACCAGCACTTCGGCCACCAGGACTCGCGGATCTGTATCTGCGGTGGGGGGTGGAGTACCGGGCGCTTCACTACCGGGCGCAGGCGTTGGGGTGGCTTCGGGGGTGGGCGTGGGGGGGGCTGCGGGGGTGGGGGTGGGGGACGGTGTGATGGGAGTCGGCGCGGAAGGTTGCGGCGTTCCGGGTGACAGCGGGTTTACCCGAATTCGGTCAGGGGTTTCCTGCCCAGCCTGCGCGAACCGGGACGACACGTTCAGCAGATCAACCGGAGAAAGGGTGGGTTCTGGCTCAACGGGGGCAACTAGCGCGTCCGGGGCGATCGTGTCGGGGGCGATCGCCGCGGGTGGCGTTCCAGGTGTTTGCCCTGAGGCGGCAGGGGAAAGACCAACGGTTGCAGAAGCTGTCAGCAGCGTTACCAAAAGGGGAGAGAACCGCATTTTGTTCATTTGCACTATCACACACCACACTTGACTCAAGGCAGATTTCAAAGACAAACCGAAACCGGGGGACTGTAAACCTCAGGAAACCGTCAAATTCTACCGCATGAATGGGTGCAAATACTTAACTTAATGCGCTAAAACTCTTTCCATGACTTGCTGATAGGCCGATTCAACTTCGCCTAAATCGTGCCGAAAGCGATCTTTATCCATGACGCGCCGAGCTGGATCGGTTTCGGTCTGATTCCAGAGCCGACAGGTATCCGGGCTGATTTCGTCCGCCAGAATTAGGCGTTGGTTAGCATCTAGCCCAAATTCCAATTTAAAGTCCACCAGAGTAATGCCGCATGCCTGGAAAAACTGCGTCAAAATCGTGTTGATTTGAAGTGCCATCGTGGTCAATTGCTCCACTTGGGCGGGTGTGGCTAATTGCATCAGGAACAGGCGATCGCGCGTCAGCAGGGGATCTCCGAGATCATCATTTTTGTAGTAAAACTCCACCAGGGGCGGCTGAATTGGGGTGCCCACCGCCAACCCGGTTTGTTTACACAAACTGCCTGCCGCCAAATTTCGCACCACCACTTCCAACGGTACAATTTTGACCGCTTTTACCCGCATTTCGGTGGGGCTGGGCTGGTCAATGAAGTGCGTGGGAATGCCTTGTTTTGCTAAGACTTGGAAGAGGTGACTGGCGATCGCGCAATTGACCATCCCTTTCCCTTGAATCGAGCCTTTTTTCTGGGCGTTAAACGCCGTGGCATCATCTTTGAAGAAGGTCAACAATACCGCTGGATCATCAGTGGCATAAAGAATTTTCGCCTTGCCTTCGTACAGCTTGGGGTGGTCAGTCATAAAAGTCGCACCAAGAGTCCATAGATGGTTAAAACAGGAGCAGCCACCGATTGTAAAATTCGGGGCAATTGCCATTCGCTTTCAGGATTTCGGAGATTTCGGATGTAAGAAGTACTGGGAAGGAACTCACCCTGCAATTCACCGCATCTTCATCTTCAATTCCGCAGAATTCCGATACTCTAACCTTTAGTACTCAGATCGTAAGATGAAACGTTCCTGTCTGGCGATGACCGTTTCCGTCAGCGTTTTATT
>JAIXVO010000796.1 GCA_027482985.1 Cyanobacteriota bacterium | reverse complement strand
GCGATGGGCACGCCGCGCGAGCGCAGCAGCGTCACCGTGTAGGTGTTGGTGTACATCACGTCGATCTGTCCCTGCTGGAACAGTGCCGCACACAGTTACAAAGCGCCCAAGCCTCGGCGGGTGTGAGTGCGATCGGGCAGCATACACCATAATTCTCCATCAATCCTCTGAGATCTCAGCCGCTGCCCATGGTCGAGGCCAATGCAGCACTTGGCAGGCGATCGCGATCGTGACAAATGTGATATGGAACACATTACATTCATCACATGGGATTTTCTTGCCTGGTTCGTAGCATAGAAACAAGCTCAATGCATTCGCACTAAGATCTGCCCCCAACCAAGGAGAATAGACGATGAAATTCACGTTTCGCAAACCTCCGATGCCCCCTACACCCGCACCAGAGGCACCCACCGCAGCCGTTGAACCGACTCCCATAGTGCCGCAACCTGTAGTGCCGCAACTGGATACCAACCTGCCTTACACCAAATTGGAAATGCGCTGGACTGTTGTAGCCGGCAAGCTCGTCTGCGAATGGCGGCAACAACCTGACTAAAGATCACCTGAGTACTCTTAAGTAGCACCGCCAATACGTCACAACTCCTTGCGGTCAGAGTCAGCAGGCATTCACCTTGACCTGATCGCAACTGCCAAAGACAGCCTGCACCTAATCCCCGTATTTCATCCGAATCGCAATGCGGGTATTGCGTCCCGCCACCAAAAATACAGCCTGCCCATAGCGGGGCGCACTTGTTTTCACGACGGGATTATTCGAAAAGCCGTAGCCTTCCGTGGGCATCCCCGCCGCGTTCCGGTCTAAGGTGCCATTCCCATTGGCATCGTGAAATACGGCTACCGCGTAGTTACCGCCGGGCAGATCCGGGTAAGTGAACCGCATGGGATTAGCTGTAATTTTGACGCATTCCCGCTTCACCGCGCGATCGTTACTATTGGGAAAGCCCTGGCTACCATTAAAAACTTTGATGCAGAGTGATCCTTTTTGATCTCTCAGTTCCGTCACATCCACAATTAAGTTGCCCTTGAATTGAGCCACCGCCTGACTGACACAGATGAGGGTGGTGCAAGTAGCTAACAAGAAGGCGTTCAGTTTCAAACCCACAGTCGATCCAGCTCCGAGACAACAGTTATTTACGAATGACAGACGTAATAATAACTGTGATTGTTGCACTGGCAATCAAGGTAAACGCCAATTGCACCACCCATTGAGTTGCCTTTTGATAGGTTTCAAAGCGCTCCTGGTAGCGATCAAAGCGATCGTTGAATTTATCGAGTTCGACCTTGAAGCGATCATTGTCTTCCTTGAAGCGATCGTTATCCGTTAAAGTTTGATCCAGCTTCGTGACTAGATCCTGCAAAGTGGGTTCGGGGTTGGCGGGTGTTGTCATACTGTTTGACTGGAATTCACACCTTTATTGTTCCCATCGTAGAGAAAGTTGATCGAGCCTTGATGCTAGCCACTTTAGCGCAATTAAGCTTCGGCTTCCTGAGTGGAGTGTTTGGCGGACAGCGCGATCGCGATCGCATCCACCACTCGCGCCACGGGAATCACTTCTAAGCCCACATTGGCAAACGTTTGCCCTTTGGGAATAATCGCCTGCTTGAAACCCAGCTTGGCGGCTTCTTTCAGTCGTAACTCCATTTGGGAAACGGGGCGTACCTGACCGCCTAACCCCACTTCGCCAATGATCACCATGCGCGGATCAACGACGCGATCGCGGAAACTCGCCACCACCGCCACTGCTACCCCTAGATCCGCCGCGGGTTCATTCACACTTAAGCCGCCAGACGAAGCCACGTAAGCATCCAGCTTCGAGAGGGGAATGCCCACCCGCTTTTCCAATACCGCCAGAATTTGCAAGAGGCGATTGTATTCAATTCCCGTCGTCGATCGCCGAGGCGAACTGTAACTGGTGGGACTGACCAACGCCTGCAACTCCACCACAATCGGACGAGTGCCCTCACAGGCGACGATCGTCGCGCTCCCGGAAGAGGCTTCTTCCCGATTGCCCAAAAATAATTCCGACGGATTCGTCACCTCATCCAACCCCTGATCCGCCATCTCAAACACGCCAATTTCGTGGGTCGCCCCAAACCGATTTTTCACCGCCCGAAGTAACCGATGGCTGGCGTAGCGATCACCCTCAAAGTACAGCACCGTATCCACCAGATGTTCCAGCACTTTCGGTCCCGCGATCGCCCCCTCCTTCGTGACATGACCCACGATGAACAGAGAAATATTCTGCCGTTTCGCCAACTGCATCAACAGCGACGTACATTCCCGCACCTGCGCCACCGAGCCGGGAGCCGAAGTCAGCGAACTAAAGTAAATCGCCTGAATACTATCAATCACCGCCACCTGCGGCTGCAACGACTCCAATTCCGCCAGGATCGTATCCAGGTCAATTTCTGGCAGCAGATAGAGCGAGTCGGGGGAAGTGGGGGCGTGGGCTTTTGCTTCTGCCTCCTGACTGCTACCTTCCGCCTCCTGCCCCCGACTGCCTCCCATCCCCAACCGCATCGCCCGCAACTTCACCTGCTGCCCAGATTCCTCAGCACAGACATACAGCACCCGGTAATGTTGGGCGAGTCGGTTAGCGGTTTGCAGTAACAAAGTCGATTTGCCGATGCCTGGATCGCCGCCAATTAAGACGAGGGAACCGGGCACGATGCCACCCCCCAGAACGCGATCGAGTTCGGCATAACCAGAGGGGAGTCGCTGTTGGGGATGATCCGAAATTTCCGCCAGGGTGAGGGCAACGCGGGGCTGGACGGGCGCGGGTTGGGCGGGAGTCCGTTTGCGGGTGGTGGTGCGACCAATGGAAGCGACAGTCGCTTTCGAGTTGGAGTTACCCCCGGCGACAATTTGCTCGTCCAGAGAATTCCAGGCTTCACAGGCCAGACATTTCCCGAAATATTGAGAGAATTCCGCGCCACATTGATTACAAACGTAGAGCGATCGCGATTTAGCCATAAGGGATGTTACGAAAAACCAAAATTAGAGACAAACAGTCATCATTGAAAGGAATCTTAAAAAAGTCTGAAATGTCGCTCTGTGAATAATTTTAGCGATCTCAAGGATGTTACATGGAGTACTATTTCTAATCATAGGGTACGAAAATTAATGATTAGAAATTCTGCTTAAGGAGAGTGGGAAAATTGGAAAACCACAAAGAAAAAATCCTAGTCGTTGATGATGAAGCTAGTATTCGTCGTATTTTAGAAACTCGCCTTTCCATGATTGGTTACGATGTGGTGACTGCTGCCGATGGGGAAGAAGCCTTAGAAACCTTTCGCAATGCCGATCCGGATCTGGTGGTGCTAGATGTGATGATGCCCAAGCTGGATGGGTATGGGGTGTGTCAGGAACTCCGCAAGGAATCAGATGTACCAATCATTATGCTAACAGCTCTGGGCGATGTGGCCGATCGCATTACTGGGTTAGAGCTAGGGGCAGATGATTATGTGGTCAAGCCCTTCTCTCCCAAAGAACTGGAAGCCCGCATTCGCTCGGTGTTGCGCCGGGTCGAAAAAACGGGAACGTCCGGGATTCCCAGTTCGGGCGTGATTCAAATCAACACGATTCGGATTGATACGAACAAACGTCAGGTTTACAAAGGCGATGAACGCATCCGGCTCACGGGGATGGAGTTCAGCCTGCTGGAGTTATTAGTCGGGCGATCGGGCGAAGCCTTTTCACGATCGGAGATTTTGCAGGAAGTTTGGGGCTATACCCCCGAACGTCACGTCGATACGCGGGTCGTAGATGTGCACATTTCCCGCCTTCGCGCCAAGTTGGAGGATGATCCCAGTAATCCTGAACTCATTCTGACGGCTAGAGGCACGGGCTACCTGTTCCAACGCATTGTCGAACCTGGAGAAGAGAAGGCGTAAGCTAGAAGAGAATGTTTTTCGTGCTTGTTCGGTTTCATGCAGATCTATTTGGATTACAGCGCTACAACCCCCACGCGACCGGAAGCGATCGCCGCGATGCAGCGTGTCTTGACGGAAGAGTGGGGTAATCCATCCAGTCTGCATGCCTGGGGTCAACGAGCCGCGACCGTGTTGGAGCGATCGCGGGTGCAAGTGGCCCGCTTGTTGAATGCGCCCCCCGAAGCGATCGCCTTTACCTCCGGTGGCACAGAAGCCGATAACCTCGCGATTTGGGGCATCGCCCGCCAATTTGCCCAACCGCAACACCTGATTATTTCCAGCGTCGAACATTCTGCCATCAGCGAACCCGCTGCCCTGATGGAGCAACAGGGTTGGCAAGTAACTCGCCTCCCTGTGGATCGCCACGGTCGGATTCACCCGCTGACCTTACAAGCTGCCCTGCGTCCTAATACCGTGTTGGTTTCGATCATTTACGGTCAAAGCGAAGTGGGCACCCTTCAACCGATTGACACCCTCGCCGCGATCGCCCACGCCCACGGCACCCTGTTTCACACTGATGCCGTACAGGTCGCGGGACGCTTGCCGATTGACGTGCAACAGTTACCCGTGGATCTGCTCTCGCTTTCCAGCCACAAAATTTATGGGCCGCAAGGCGCTGGTGCGCTTTATATTCGTCCCGGCATCAAGCTGTTGCCCCTGATGGGGGGCGGGGGGCAAGAAGCCGGATTGCGCTCTGGCACTCAAGCCCTCCCCGCGATCGCCGGATTTGGCACAGCCGCAGAATTAGCCGCTCAAGAACTGTTGCCAGAAACCCAACGGTTGACCATCCTGCGAGATCGCTTATTTGATCAACTAGCCGATGTGGCTGGTTTACACTCGACGGGCGATCGCACCCACCGCTTGCCACACCACACCAGCTTTTGCCTTAATTACGCCGACGGTGATGCCCTGACGGGAAAAGCCCTCGTCCGCCAAATGAACCTTGCTGGAATTGGCATCAGTGCCGGAGCCGCCTGTCGGAGTGGCAAAGTCACCCCCAGTCCCGTATTACAAGCGATGGGATACAGCGATCGCGTCGCCAAATCCGGCATTCGCCTCACCCTGGGCAAACATACCACCCTCGAAGACATCGACTGGACCGCAATGGTGTTAAAGCAAGTGATTCAGCGGCTTGCCCCCAAACCAGCGCTCTCTGGGGTATAAATCAGGTGGCTGCCTGTAAGACTGTCGCCACGGTTAAATTCAGCTCTGGAAACTGGGTCGAGGCGATCGCGGCTTCCCCGCCAAACACCTGCTCCTCATAGAATCCATCCACCAGCGTCAACACCGTCACCTGTGCCCGCAGTGGGTCAACAATCCAATACTCAGCAATCCCGCGTGCTGCATACTCTGAGCGTTTGTAGCGGTAATCTCGATCCTCATTTGCTTTTCCCGGCGAAACGACTTCCACTACCAATAACGGCGGCGGCATATCCAACAGAATCGTCGAGCGCTTGGTATCTCGTAAAATTGCTGCCAACTCCACTGAAAACACAGTCAGATCTGGAATTCGCGTGGTTGCCCGCGCCCCACTTACCACAATCTCTGCTTTATTACTCAAGCAATTAATTGGCACAAATTGCAGCAGATGTGCCAACAAAAAAAGGGCGATCTGCACATTCAAAGGACTTTCGGATGGCATCTCGACTAATTCTCCTGCCACCAACTCGTATTGTTTGTCCGTGCCATCGTCATAGGTTAGGTACTCTTCCAGCGTTAGGCGTTTGGTTGCGAGGTTCATCTAGCTCACCGTTCTGAATGCAAAGCGCTGTTTTTATTGTGCAGCGATAACGCTTGGATATCTTGACTGTGCAGCAATTGTTCCAAAGTGGTGGCAATAAACGTGACACGCCGCAGGCGATCGCTCCGAATCCCTTGCGGCAATGGCTGCATCTCCCCCAACATCACCTGGCAGTAACGTTTCTGGCTTTGAGTCGGATCACTCTCTTGCGGAAATAACTCCTGACGCAACACTTCCCGTAAACCCACCACGGGCGCAAAATACTGAATCTGATACGCCTCCGGTTCAAACACCTTCGTCTGGTAAAACGCCAACCATTGAGGCGGTGCCCATTGCTGCCGTTGTTTCAACTTCTCCACCTGCGCGATCGGAAGGCGATACCAATGTTGCTCCCGCGCGATCGCCCAATCCGCTCGATTATTCATAATCACAACCAGGACTTCGCCGCGAGGAGACATGGGAGAGGAGGGAGGTGAAGGAAGGGAAAGGGAGGGGGAGGGAGGGAAAGGAAGAGGTAAACCGTAGGGGCGCATTGTTTGGCAGGGGAATTGTAATGCCAACTGCCAAGTTTTAGCCCAAATGCCACGCCCTGGATCGGAGGCGGAAACTAGGAGTCAGCAGTCAATAGATTTTTTATTCTTTTATTAATCCCAATTCTGCTGACAAACTCCACTCCGCTCCTTCACTCTCCTAAGTTCTGTCTTCTGTTCCTTACTCTCCCTCCCTTCCCCTTCCTCTCCCTCCCTCTCCCTCTCCCTTCCTTCCTCTCCCTTTCCCTTCCTCTCCCTCCCAATTTCCCTCCCCACCTTCCTGAGAATACGTTAAGATTAGTTAACACAGTAGAATAGATAAAACACTCCGCATCCTAATAGGAGGACAGACCCCGGTGAATAAGCGGTGGAGAAACGTTGGTTTATACGCATTGTTAGCGATCGTGGTAATCTCGCTGGCAACAGCCTTTTTTGGGGGAGAACAGCCTCCCAATCGAGAATCCTTAGCTTACAGTGAATTCATCAGTCAGGTAGAAGCGGGCAAGCCAGCCAAACCGACTGAGGCGAATAACAAGATTTCTAAAGTTCGGATTAGTGCCGATCGCACTCAGGCGCGGTTCCGCAATTCTGAAAATGCCGAAGTGCTGGTGAATCTGCCTCCCAGCGACCCCGAACTGATTAATATTCTGACCAAAAATGGGGTCGATATTGCCGTTATGCCACAAGCAGAAGGCGGTGATTTCTGGTTTAGAGCGCTTAGTAGCCTGTTCTTCCCGATTTTGCTGCTAGTGGGTTTGTTCTTCCTGCTGCGGCGCGCCCAGAATGGTCCTGGCAGTCAGGCGATGAACTTTGGCAAATCCAAAGCCAGAGTCCAAATGGAGCCGCAAACTCAGGTGACCTTTGGCGATGTGGCTGGGATTGACCAGGCAAAATTGGAACTGAATGAAGTAGTGGACTTTTTGAAGAACGCCGATCGCTTCACCGCAATCGGAGCCAAGATTCCTAAAGGCGTATTGCTGGTAGGGCCTCCGGGTACCGGGAAAACCTTGCTGGCGCGGGCAGTTGCGGGTGAAGCTGGAGTGCCCTTCTTCTCCATCTCCGGTTCTGAATTTGTGGAAATGTTTGTGGGTGTGGGTGCGTCCCGCGTTCGCGATCTGTTTGAACAAGCTAAAACGAATGCTCCCTGTATCGTCTTCATTGATGAAATTGATGCCGTGGGTCGGCAGCGGGGTGCAG
>JAIXVO010000217.1 GCA_027482985.1 Cyanobacteriota bacterium | reverse complement strand
TCGATCCAAGTGACGGATTGCTGCGGTCGAGTCCGTTGCTGGGCGATCGCCAGTTGTGCCGCAGCAAAATCCACACCCTGCACCTGTCCCGTGGAGCCGACGCGATCGGCCAGCAGCAGCGCCAGATCCCCACTCCCACAACACAAATCCAAGCAAGTATCTCCCGGCTGCGCCCCACTCCACTTCACCGCCATCGTTTTCCAAATCCGATGCTGCCCCAAACTCAACCATTGATTGAGTGCGTCATAAACCGGGGCAATCCGATTAAACAGATCCTGGACAGAGGCGGAAGGGGTAGGGGTGGGGTTAGGAGTCACGGTGAAAGTGGAGGGAGGTGAAGGAGGAGTCAGGAGTCAGGAGCAGAAGAGGGTATCGTAGAGACGCGCCGCTGGCAAGTCTCATCAGGGGAGAGAGGAGAAGTCAGGGAGTCCGAGGGCAGAAGGAAACGGCACTTTTCAGCATTGGGTGTACCCGTCTGGCATAAGGGATTGTCTCCGATCTCCTGGCTCCTGGCTCCTGCCTTAATAAAAAAAAGGCCGTGGAACTTGCCACAGCCGGATTGATCTAAAGTTCTTTTGGAAGCATCATTCCACTCACGAATTCGGGTTAGGAATTGGTTGTTTGTGCTGCCAAAAGTTGTTTGAGCTTTTCCAGATCTTGAGCCCAACGGGGGTCGGGTTGCACGCTGTCTAAATCGCCCGCAGAATGGGAAGTCCGCTTGGTGCCTTTATTATTATTGTTGTTGCCCTTGCGCCGTCCGCCCGCAGCAGCGGTTTGAGGTTCGGGGGTAGATTGCTCATCCCCTTTCTCTTTGGTGCGAGGCAGCGCTTTCTCAATCTTAATGGCGCTGTCTTTGACCACCGCACCATTATATTTTTCGATGAATGCATCCGCTTCTTCATCAGTTTTGACTGTAACGAACGCAAAACCACGGCATTTGTTAGTTTTACGATCAGTGATAATTTTAGTTGAAACTGAGTCACCGGCTTCGGCAAACACAGTTTCTAACTCTTGACGGTTTAGTTCTTCCGGCAAGTTACCGACATACAAACGAACGGACATGGAACGATACCTCCAGACATGGATTAAATGAAAAACTTGTTAAACGTGTCGTGATGTGACATCGATTGACCCAGGCAGGAATCAAGTTTGTGCTGCTTTCCATGCCACCCGATCGCCATTTGTATAGGTGTAAACATAGCGGCATAGCAGTTATTGAGTGCAATACCCTGCGGCAAGTAACCAGAGTAGACTGTGAAACTAATGTTGTTAAGGGCAGCAGTGGTTGCCCACCAAGTGGAATTCTGGGAGTCACTCCAGCGTTCTGAGGTTGAAGTGAGCACGCCATTCACTAAGGTATCACGGGTGGTAGGAGACTGACCGAAAAACGGGAAATTTCTCACTTGAGAACGAATCGCGATCGCCAACATCAAAAAACTCGATTAAGGTCGTCGAAGAACCCTGGCGCACTAGGCTTCTGGAGAATGACCAGCGACCTGATAGTACATTTTGTTACTTTAGCAGTTTCAGGTTTTATTCAGCATTTGTTTTTGGGCAGTCAGAAGTCAGAACTTTCCTATCATCCTGACTTCTGACTACAGTCTTAGTCTTCAGCGAACACGTACTTGTATAACTCACTCGGATCGGGATCTGGACTTTCCAGAGCGTACTGGATGGCTTCGTCCACTACCGCTTGAATCTTTTTCTCAATGCCCTTGAGTTCTTCCTGCGTTGCTAACGCTTGCTCAACCAGATAGCCTGCCAGCTTTTTGATTGGATCGCGGGAGAACCAGTAATCTTTTTCAGCCTTCGATCGCAGCTCGTCTGGGTCGGCCAGGGAGTGCCCCCGGAAGCGATAGGTCAAACATTCGATCAAGGTTGGCCCTTCTCCAGCTCTGGCCCGCGCCACAGCTTCCTGCGCCACGGCTCGCACCGCTAAGACATCCATGCCATCGACTTCGACTCCCGGCATCCCAAACACGCTGGCTTTTTGGTAAATCTCTGGTTGAGAGGTGGCGCGTTCGTGAGCCATCCCGATCGCCCACTTATTGTTTTCCACCACAAACAGAATCGGCAGTTTCCAGAGCGCCGCCATATTCAAACATTCAAAAAACTGCCCATTGTTGGTCGTGCCATCGCCAAAGAAAGCCGCCGTCACCTGATCAGCCGATTCATCGCCTAAGACTTCCCGGCGATACTTGCTCTGGAAGGCTGCGCCCGTCGCCACGGGAATCCCCTCGCCAATGAAGGCAAAACCACCCAGCAAGCGGTGTTCTGCCGAAAACAGGTGCATCGAGCCACCCCGCCCCTGGCTACAGCCCGTGGCTTTCCCAAACAGCTCGGCCATCACGTTGCGGGCGGGCACTCCGGCACTGAGGGCATGGACGTGATCGCGGTAAGTGCTACAGACAAAATCTTCCCCCGGTCGCATCGCTTGAATCACACCCGTGGAAACGGCTTCCTGCCCGTTATACAGATGCACGAAGCCAAACATTTTGCCGCGATAGTACATCTCGGCGCACTTGTCTTCAAAAAATCGACCTAATACCATGTCCTCATAGAGCAACAGCCCTTCCGCTTTGGAAATGCTGGCAGTAGCCGCTTGAAACACTGGGACTGTTCTCTCTTGAACCATTGACTTGCCCTAACCTAGACGCTGCAAATTTTTCCTAGAAGTTATGTTGCTGACGGGATGTTTTTGCTTATCCTGGGTGTAAACTTCCACACTGTCAGACAACAGACTGTTGAATCAATATTCTATTAAACAACGAGATCGGCACATCGGTGCTTGACAGACTGGGATGAGACGCTACTATAGCGTAACCTTACTGCTTACCGTTGGGGAAGTGTACCGTGCGTATTCCGCTTGACTATTACCGAATTTTGGGGTTACCGATTCAGGCAACGAATGACCAGTTGCGACAGGCCCATCGCGATCGCACCTTGCAGCTTCCCCGCCGCGAATATTCGGATGCGGCGATTGCGGCTCGCAAGCAACTGCTGGATCAAGCTCACACCGTTCTTGCCCACCTCGACCAACGGCAACGCTATGATGTGGGCTTTCTCGCCAAAACCTATGATCTGGGATCAGAACCGCCAGCAGATCTGGAGCCAGTCGCGGCGATCGCCGATCCCGGTTTGATTGATCCCCATACTCCCAGCATTGAAATTGAAGAAGATCAGTTCATTGGAGCGCTGCTGATTTTGCAGGAGTTGGGCGAATATGAACTGGTATTGAAATTGGGTCGGCCCTTCCTGACTGGGGGCAGTGCTAGCCTGCAAGACTATCAATATGGCGATCCGGCGATCGTGTTTTCCGATATTGTGCTGACCGTGGCGCTAGCGTGCCTGGAATTGGGGCGTGAACAGTGGCAACAGGGGCAGTACGAGAATGCTGCCGAAGCTCTGGAAACAGGCGAACAATTACTCTTACGGGAAGGTTTATTTTTAAATGTGCGCGGCGAAATTCAAGCCGACCTCTATCGGCTGCGGCCTTATCGCATCTTAGAACTGCTAGCAGCACCGGAAGACTATGTGAATGAGCGGCAAACTGGCATGCGGTTGCTCCAGGAAATGTTGCGGGAGCGGGGTGGCATTGATGGCAGCGAGAACGATCAATCGGGGCTGAGTGTGGATGATTTTCTCAAATTCATGCAGCAACTCCGGAGTTATCTGACCGCCGCCGAACAACAGTATTTATTTGAACAGGAAGCCAGCCGCCCTTCTGCCGTTGCCACCTATTTAGCGGTCTACGCTTTGCTAGCACGGGGTTTTGCCGATCGCCAGCCAGAACTCATTTATCAATCAAAGCAATACCTGGCGGTGCTCAACAATCGGCAGGATGTCCACCTGGAACAAGCAATTTGTTCTTTACTGTTGGGCCAAACCGAAGCTGCCAGTCAAGCCTTAGATCAAAGTCGCGAACAGGAATCCATTAGCTTTATTCGGCAACACTCCCAAAGCTCCCCCGATCTGTTACCGGGGTTATGTCTGTATACCGAGCGCTGGTTCCATGACGAAGTGTTTCCCCACTTTCGGGATCTGGCGCACTGCCGGATTTCGTTGAAAGAATATTTTGCCGATCGCCAGGTGCAGCATTATCTCGAAACCCTCCCTACTGAGGCCGCGGCTTCCGCGGGGGCGATCGCCGCGGCCAAAGTGGGGTTGCGAACCCTTACCGAATCGCCAGTCCAGCCGCTTGCTGTCGTGGCTCCGGCCAACCAGGAAAACTTGCAACTGGTCGGAAGTGCCAGTAAGTCTTATCACAATGGAGCTGGGTCAATGGATCACGACACCTTGATCGCCGCCGCCCGCGCCAGAATTGCTTCTCGCACGGGCACTACTACGCTGGAGGGCGATCGCCCTTTCAGTGGCACCGTCTCCACAGCGGAGCGAGTCAGTCCGGATGAGCCGGAGACTGTGCCTGGTTCAACTCCCCCCCGGCCGCCGGGATCTCGTCGTAACGAACTCTTGCAACCTGGAGATAGCTCAACTGTTATGCCTGCTCGCAAGCTGGGCGATCGCCCCCACCGCACGCGCTCCCATTCCCGCCCACCGGGGTGGCTCCTCCCGGCCGGAGCACTGTTGGGCATTATTCTGCTGGGTGCTCTAGCCGCCTGGCTGATCCGGGCTTTACAACCCTCAGCCCAAACCGCTGTGAATAATGAGCCGCTGCTGATCCAACTCGATAAACCCCTACTAGAACTGGCAGAAACGCCCACCGACCCGACGACGACAGCAACAATCGACCAAGCGACTGCCAAACAATTGCTTGAAACCTGGTTGAATGCCAAATCTAAAGCGATGGGATCAACCCATGATGTGGCCGCGCTGGATCAAATTTTGGCCGATCCGAAGTTGGCAGAATGGCGGAGTGCTGCGGATGAAGCCAAACGGGATGGCTGGTATCGCACCTACAAGCATGAAGTGACGGTTGAATCTGTGGAGTTAGTCGCTTCTGCCACGGGGCAAGTCATTTCCAGCCAGCCAGCAGTCAGTCCTGCGGCTAGCCCAGCGGCATCGCCAGCAGACCCAGCGATCGCACCCACCGCTGATGCCACCGCCAATCCCACTACCACTGCCAGCCCCCCTGCGCCCCTGCTGACGGGGGCAGCCAGTCTCGCGCCCCCCGCACCGGGTGCCACGCCCACTGCTAGCCCTAGTTCCGGCGCGATCGCCGATCAAGCTCGGATTTTAGCGAATGTGACGGAAACCACCGAAACTTTCCGCGATGGGAAAACGGCAGGCGCACCTCAGTCGGAACAACTACGGGTGCAGTACAACTTAATTCGGAAAGATGGTAAATGGCGGATTCAGGATTGGCAACTCCAGTAGCGCTGAACATCTATCCGGCAGCAGAAAAAGTGAAAATAAAAGGGACTCAATCCTCCGGTGTTCAGGCCAGATGCTAGAATGTGCCTGGACAAGTAAGAGCCTATTTCTTTATGCCGTTTACACTTGCACCAGAGCAGACAAAAACTCCGAAAGGATTGCGCATGGGTCGCATTCTGGTCGTTGAAGACGAAGAATTGATTCGTGAAACTATTTCCCTGGCCTTAGCGGAAGAAGGCTTCGAGGTGGTGACGGCGGAAGATGGTCGTCTGGCGCTCGATTTGATGCATCAGTTGGGGGAAGATGCGCCTGCTGATTATCGAACGGTTAAAGCGCCACTTGGTGGGGCTAGCAAGGGCGAGCCACGAGGGTTTGATGTGGTGATTTTGGATCTCATGTTGCCATTCGTGAATGGCCTCGATCTGTGTCGAATTATCCGGCGAGAAGGCAATAATGTGCCCATTCTGATGTTGAGTGCTAAGGGGAGCGAAACCGATCGCGTCGTGGGTCTCGAAGTTGGCGCGGATGACTACCTGACCAAGCCTTTTGGCATGCGTGAACTGGTGGCGCGGTGTCGAGCGCTGTTGCGGCGGCACTACCAGTTTGAGTTGGAGCCAGAGCAGCCGCTTCTGAAGTTTCAAGACATCACGCTGTTTCCTCAGGAATGCCGAGTGCTGGTGCGCGGGGAAGAAGTCAACTTTTCACCAAAAGAGTTTAAAATCCTGGAACTGTTTATGAGCTATCCTCGTCGCGTCTGGTCGCGGGAGCAGCTACTAGAGCGGGTTTGGGGACCAGATTTCATCGGCGATAGTAAGACGGTGGATGTGCATATTCGCTGGTTGCGAGAAAAATTAGAAGTGGATCCCAGCAATCCTGAGTATCTGGTCACGGTGCGGGGATTTGGTTACCGCTTTGGCTAAGAATTTATTGGTTTTCTACTCACGATCGCGTACCTTGTAAGCAGAAATTCGGTTTGCTGCTTACAAGGTACGCGTACTGCCAAGATGGGATTATTTTTCCTGGGATTATTGACGGGGCTAGTCATTTTCTGTGGTTACTGGCTCCACCGAGAACGCGTATTTCTACGGCAGGTCAAGGTGCTGACTGCGGAGCCCTGGAATCAGCCATTTTCACGTTTCTCACGCCTGTTTCGAGCGATCGCCCATCAGCAAAAAGTGACTCAATCTCTCCGGCAGGAGTTAAATGCGCTGCAATATCTGTGTCAGGTCGCGCCGATTGGGTTTTTGCAGGTGGATGAAGAAAACCAATTAATTTTCTGTAATGCAAAAGCTTGCCAACTGTTGAATTTAGACGCAGGACAGTTAGAAAAGCCGCGCTTACTGCTAGAAGTGGTGCGCTCATTTGAGTTGGATGCCCTAATTGAGCAGACCCGCCAGACTCAAACCCTGTGCCAAGATGAATGGCTGTTTCATCCCGTAGATGCTGATTTTGCCGTATTAGCGCGCCATCAACCGATGCCCCTGCGCGGCCATGGCATCCCCATGCAGGCAGGACTCGTGGGGGTATTCCTGGAAAGTCGAGAAGAAACGATGCTGCTGGAACGCCAACGCGATCGCTGGATTTCCGATGTCGCCCATGAACTGAAAACCCCCCTCACCTCCATTCGCCTCGTCGCCGAGACCTTGCAGATGCGCTTGGAGCCACCCGCCCGTGATTGGGTGGAACGGTTACTGCGAGAAACCATTCGCCTGGGCAACCTGGTGCAAGATCTGTTGGATTTAAACCACTTACAAGCGCAGGCGCAGGCTCGACTCAATCTCCAACCTGTCGATTTGGTGCAACTGGTGCAGTCTGCCTGGAGTAGCTTGGAACCGCTGGCGCATGAAAAGCGCATTCAACTGGATTATGTGGGCGTGCAAGCAGTAGTGATGCAGGTCGATGAAGCCCGACTGCACCGGGTTGTGCTGAATTTGTTAGATAACAGTATTAAATACAGTCCCAGCCATCAAAAAATTCGGGTGCAGTTAGGATTTTGCCCCCATCCAGAAATGGCTGCGATGGAATGTGTCCATCTGGAAGTGATTGATGCGGGTTGCGGTTTTCCAGAGGACTCGCTGCCACTTATCTTTGAGCGATTTTACCGAGTCGATCCCTCCCGGACTCGCACAGTAGGGGCTGGCAATTCTACTGCGATCTACCCCAGCTACCCCGCTGACCCCAACCTCTTGAAAGCCCCCGCAGCTGCTTTGCCCGCTCTAAACAGTGGCAACGGGTTAGGCTTGGCGATCGTGCAGCAGATCGTGGAAGCTCATCGGGGGCGGGTCACGGCCAGTAATCATCCAGAAACGGGCGGTGCCTGGTTACAGGTGTTTCTGCCTTATCAGCCGCCCCCCGCCTGAACCATTGCGGCTGAGACTTTTTTCACCGCCAGATTGGTTAATGTGGGATGATCAATCCTGTGACTTGCTGCTTTCAAACTGTTCCACTTTGACTGCCACTCCTCCTCCTGACCGGTTGCAAAAGGTGCTTTCCCAATGGGGAATCGCCTCTCGTCGTCATGCGGAACAACTGATTGCCGAGGGGCGTGTCGCGGTGAATGGGACGGTGGCCCAACTGGGGCAGAAAGTTGATCCCCAGCGCGATCGCATTACGGTGGATGGGGTTGTCGTAAATTCGGCACAGCGTCCTGACCGAGTCTACTTCTTGATGAATAAACCGCTGGGAGTGATCTCCACTTGTGATGATCCCCACGCTAAGCGCACCGTTTTGGATTTACTTCCAGAACCATGGCGACAGGGGCAGGGCATTCATCCCGTCGGTAGACTGGATGCGGACTCAACGGGTG